>JBDKRC010000189.1:0-13189 GCA_039683575.1 Armatimonadia bacterium
GGGCTGCCGATGTTGTGGAAGAAGTTGTACCGGACGTAGTTGCCCCGGCAGGATGGGTCGCGGCCCTTGTAATACGCGCCGCAGTCGTCGGTTTCGGTGCAGATGTGGTGAACCACATTGTATTCGAAGATGTGATCATTCCCGTGGACGCCGATGGCCTGGTGCGGGGCGTCGTGGATCAGGCAATTGGCTACGCGGTTGCCCACGCCCTGGATCAGGAAGGCGTTGGCATAGGTCAACTGGTGCTCTGAGTAGCGCCAGACGTGACAGTTCACGGCCTCGTGCTTCGCGGGCGTCAGCGTCTTGCGGTCGCCCCCGGCCAGAATCACGCCGCCGGTGCCGGTATGGTGGACGTCGCACGCTTCGAGCTTGTGCCGAGCCCCTCCCTGCACCTCAATGCCCACCTGCCGGACGTTGCGTACCTCGCAGGCTTGGACGGCGCCGTCGCTGCCGCCGGTGATGGTGATGCCTGTACCCAGGCCGTTCTCGATGATGAAGCCACGCAGCGTGACGTTGCTGACCTCGGTGAGGCGGACAACCGGCGCATCGAGCGTCGAGAGCGCCAGGCGCGCGCCCTTGAGCGCCGCGGGCGGGTAGAAGTACAGCGTCGAAGTCTTGCGGTCAATGTAGTACTCGCCGGGCGAGGTGAGCTCTTCCAGCACATTCATGGCCTTGTAGCGCCGCGGGGACGGGTTCCCCTGCTTCACCCCGTAGACAGTCGGCTCGGCCAGCGTAATCTGCCTGGTCGCAGTATCTATCGCTTTGACCTGGATCGTCTCGTCAAACCAGTCAAAGCACCAGTACCCCTGCAGCCACACCCCCTCATCCACCCGCCAGTGATTCGGCGTGTCCTCGGCATACTCAAAGATGCCGCCGCGCGCGCCCGTATCGCCGGTTCGGGGGATAGAGCCGCTCTCGATGATCTTGGCCACATGCGCCCAGCCGGTGTTCGGCCATTTGGCGACAGTCATGCGCTCATCGTTGAAAAACAGTTCGGGCACCGCCGGTGCGCCGCGGTACCGGGGTGGAAAGCTGCCCAGAGACGTGAGCCCCAGCGGCTTGAGATCAAGCTCAAGCACCGTGTCGCGCACCTCGGGCTGCAGGCGAGCCTTGAACGCGTCGCTGCTCAGGGGCTTCAGGCCCTCAACCGGAAGATCACGCCCGCCCGTAAGCCTGACAACCTCGCCCGCTGCCGCGCGGTAGGTAACCGGACGGCTGATCGTCCCCGAATCCTCCGCCGTAAGCTCAAAACTCGCCGGAAGGTTGTAGACGCCCCCGCGCACCACCACAACCACGCCTCCACGCGGCAGCCCGTCCTTGGTCTTCAGCTTACGGACGGCATCGCGCACCGCTGTGAGCGTTGCCAGGGGCCCATCGGTCTTGCCGGCATTGGGCGCTGCTAACGTCCCCGACCAGTCGTCGCGCCCGTCAGTGGCGACGTAGTAGGTGACGCCCGGCTCCCTGGCGGCCCTGAGTTCCCCTGGGGTCAGTGTCAGAAGCAGACACGCTGCGAGTGCGATCAGGCAGGGCTGATAGGGCAAGATGGTTCACTCCCTCTCAGGACTGTTGCTACTCTCCCACCGCTTCCGCCACGTCCGGCTCGGCGTCCGATTTCTTTGCCAGGCCCCTCGGCAGGACCTCAATCGCTACATACACACCCAGCACCACCAACAGCAGGCAGATCACGCCAAGCATCAGGCTGGGCTTGGGGCCCAGGAAGAAGCCGTAGCACTGGTAGAGCAGCGCCGCAAGCGTGGTCACAAGCATGAACACGCCGGGGATGAAAGAATAGACACTCGGGCGGCGGATACCGACGAGGTAAATTGAGATGACCAGCAGCGCCAGAGCCGCAATGAGCTGATTCGAAGCCCCAAACACCGGCCAGATCGTCTCTCCGGCACCAGTCAGGCCCAGATAGCAGGCCGGGATGATGGTCACGATGCCGGAAATCCACCGGTTCTTCAGCGCGCCGATCTTGTCGGCCGCGGCTTCCTGCAGCACAAACCGCCCCAACCGGGTGCAGGTGTCCAGTGTATCCAGCAACGTCGCGTTCAGGATGATCGCCCCGAAGAGCACGGCCGTGCTGAAGCCAATTGCCGGGAAGGCCTGGCTGACCATCTGCCCGAACGCCCTGATAAACACCGCCGCCGCCCCACCCTTGTCCTCCATCAGAACCGGCAGCACGAGCGACTTGCCATCCACGCCGGTTATGTTGCCGACCCAGTACAAGGCGCCAACCACCAGGAAAACCACTTGCACCGCCAGCGCTGCCTCGAGGATCATGCTCCCAAAGCCAATTCGCCGCCCGTATTTCTCGGAGCTAAGCTGCTTGACGGTAGTCCCGCCCGCCACCACGCAATGGAACCCCGACACGGCTCCGCAAGCGATCAGGATGAACAGCATCGGCCAGACCGGCCCCTGTTTGGCCGACATCAGAGCCACATGCGCGGGAGCGTGAACCGCCGGAGCCACGATGAACAGCGCGACGAAACCAAGCGCGATGCCGGCGTAGGCAATCATCGAGCTGAGATAGTCGCGCGGGGTCTCAAGGAACCAGATCGGCAGGACTGACGCCGCGAGGCAGTAGACCATGCAGGCGAGGAACCAGAACGTGAACGGATCGCCCAGGAAAGAGGGGAGAGGCAGCGGGTACATCTCGCCCAGCCACAGGAGCGCGATCATGGACACGAAGCCAAAGACGCTGGCCTGCCACAGTGGGACGTTGCGCTTGTAGACCAGCAGGCCCATGATCGCCGCCACTGGCAGGAACCCCAGGTTAGGGATCACGACTGAGGGAGTGTTGACCAGCGTCTTGGCTGCCAGGATGCCGAACATCGCGATGATGAGGACCATCGTCAGCCACAGGAAGGCGGCGAAGACAAAGCTGGCGCGCTTTCCGACCAGCCGCCCCGCGATTTCCGAAACGCTGCAGCCATCATGGCGCGCGGACATCATCAGCGACAGGTAGTCATGCACCGCGCCAATGAAGATGCTGCCCACCAGAATCCAGCCCAGCGCCGCCGCCCAGCCGAAGTAGGTTACTGCGATGATCGGCCCGACAATCGGCCCGGCGCCTGAGATATTCGTGAAATGGTGCCCGAAGAGCATGACGGGCGGGGCCGGTTCATAGTCCACGCCATCACGCAAAGCGCACGCAGGCGTCTCGCGATCCACGTCAGGAGGCATGCACCGGCGCTCGATGAATCGCCCGTAGAACCGGTACCCGAGGGCCAGCAGGGCGAGCATGGCGAGAGTGAGTAAGGCGGCGTTCATTGCAGGTCACCTTGCGCGCGTGCGCGCGCTGTCGAATAAGTACAACCACGAAAGCTTCCGCCCGCTCGCGCCGAATCCTCCCTCGCACAAAAAGCAACGCCCCCGCAATTGCGAGGGCGTTGGTGGATTGCATGCAATGCCAGGCGACTACAACTGTACGATGCCGCCCGTCTCAAGGCTCTTGTGCACGCCAGCGGCGATCTTGGTCGCCTCGATGCCGTCAACGCCACTCGGATAGTCGCCGAGGTCAGAGATCTTGCCGCCGTCGAGCAGCACGTTGAGGTTGTAGGCGAAGTCGGCGATGGAGTCCATGCCGTAGCCTTCCCAGATCTCGCGCCCCTGCTTGTCGAACTTCTGGCGCAGGAAGCTCTTGTTGTGGGTCTGCATACCGGGGGTGTCGCCCTCGCAGCAGGTGATGGTCCCGCGATCCTGACTGTCGCATTCCATCATGCCAAGCTCGCCGACCATGCGGATGCCCTGGTTGACGACGGCCTCGAACTGGTACGGCAGGATCCACGAGTTGTCGAACGCGACGGTCGCGCCGTTGTCGAACTGGACCTTGGCCGAAACCGAATCCCACGTGTCCACGCCGAGGCTGGAAAGCCGGCCCTTGCAGCCGGTAGCCCAGACAGCGACGCCGTTGGCGTTCATCATGTAGCGGGCCAGGTCATAGAAGTGAATGCCGAGGAACCAGGCCGGCGACGACTTCGGCGCCCAGTTGGGGAACCAGTCCTTCGGTACCTCGATGCGGTCTTCCATGTGGCTGTAGCCATACTGGATCTTGCCCAGATCGCCCGCGTCCAGCTTCTGCTTCATGGCGATGTGGTACTCGTCATACCGCTTGTGGAAGTCAACCTGCAAGAGCACGTTGTTCTTCGCTGCGGCCTCGGTCATCTTCTCGCAACCCTCGACGGTGACGTCCAGGGGCTTCTCGCAGAGCATGTGTACGCCCGCTTCGGCGCAGTGCATCACGATGTCATGATGGAAGGGGTCCGGGGTCACGATGGTGACGCCGTCGAGGTTCTCCTTCTCGATCATTTCCTTGTAGTCTTTGTAGGGCTTGAAGGAGAATTCCTTGGCCCGCTCTTCGAGCAGGTTCTCGTTCAGGTCCGAAGCCGCGACCAGTTCAGCCGCGCCAATGTACCCAAGCTGCCGGAAGCAGCGCAGGTGGTTGATGCCGAAAGTCCCGATGCCAATAATCCCGATGCGACACTTTGCCATGTTGATAGCCTCCCTGGGCTCAATTCCAAAGTCAACGGCGGTTGAGACACCGCCTTATAGTCCCTACTGCTCGGAAACTACCCGCACCACCGCGGGATAGCCAGCGCCAGCGCCTTCGCCGCGTCCAGCACGTCCTGATACTTGACCTTCTCGTCGCGCCCGTGCGCCTCGCGGATGTCGGAGGGCCCGAAGACTACGGTCGGAATGTTGGCCATCTGTGCATACAACGCCGCATCGCAGGAAACGTTCCAGCCATAGACATCGCTCGGCCGGCCACATTCCTTCATCGCGCCATTGAGCGTGGTGACAATCGGGTGGTTCGGGTCGATTTCGTACGCGTCCTTCTTCAGCTTCGGATACGACAGCTCGAAGTGATCCTTTAGCCACTCATCATCGCTCCGCCCCACTGCCGCCTCAAGCTCCGCCCGTACCTGCGCGATGGTCTTGTTCGGCAGGAAGCCCACGCCGCCCTCCAGGATACACTCATCGGGTACCTTCGACGGCCACTGCCCCGCGCGGATCATGCCGAGGCACACCTGCACCGGGTTTTCATAGCGGTCAAACAGCGGGTTGCCGCGGCTGTCCTCGATCAGTTCCTTCTCGTAAACCAGCATCCACTTGATCGCTTCCATCATCTTCTCGATGGCATTGACGCCCTCGTGCCGGCGGCCCATGTGGGTAGAGATGCCGGTCGTCTTGGCCGTGAACCACACCGCGCCGCGGTTGGCCGGGAAGACGTTCAGATCGGAAGCCTCGATGACTACGCACGCGTCGGCCTTGCAGCCCTGGCGGATCAGCGACAGCGCGCCATTGCCGCCCGGCTCTTCCTCGATGACAAGCTGCAGTTCGATGTCCGCCGCGGGCTGGTAGCCAAGCTCCTTCAGCGCGCGCAGCGCCATGATGCCGGAAAGCTGGCAGCCCTTGCAGTCAGTCGCGCCGCGGCCCCACATATACTCGCCGTCCCATTTCGGGGTGAAGCCGTCCCAGTCATCCGCGGGCACTACGTCCGAGTGGCTCTGGATGATCAGGCTGCGCCCGTTGCCGCTGCCCTTCTGCACGCTGAGCAGGTTGTAGCGCCCTTCGTAGCTGCACTCTTCTTCATTGTGGCAGTAGTCTGGGTCATTCATGATGCTGTCAGGGATTTCCCGGTACTCTGCGGGCAGGCCGTAGCTGCCAAGCAGGTCCTTCCAGTACGCCTGCTGCTCCTGCTCGCAGCCCTGCACGCTGCGGAAGCGGATGCAATCCTGCAAAATACGCAGGCCTTCTTCGCGATAGCTCTCGATCTTCTCGGCGATAGCCTGGCAATTGAACTCGGGCATCCGATCACTTCCTGAAGTTGATTATTGCTCGTGAATTAGAGAAAGCAAGTTCGATATGTCGTGCGGTGGTTCCTGCCTCAAGCCAGTTCAGGTATTGCAGATCACCCGCGCGCCGTCTTCGTCCGGCCTGAGCACCAGCGACCGCGCCTGTACCCCTGCCTCGAGGAACGCCTGGCACATTACCGCGGCGATGTCATTCTCATAGTGGTCTGCAAATGCGGCGATGGTCGGTCCGGAGCCGCTCAGACACGCTGAATACGCCCCGGAGCGCAGCGCCGCCTCCTGCACCTGCTCAAAGCCCGGTACCAGGTGTGCGCGGTAAGGCTGGTGCAAACGGTCGCGCATGCCGCAGCTCAGGTACTCCAGCCGTCCGGAGGTCAGCGCCGCCAGCGTCATCGCGGCGTGCGCCGCATTGTACACGCCATCGGCATGGGGGATGGAGGCCGGCATCACCTTGCGCGCCGCCTCCGTGCTGATCTCAAAGTCCGGTATTGCCACTACCACCAGGATCTCCGGCGCGGGCAGAGGCAGGCAGCACATCTCTTCACTCCCGCAGCACACCGTCAGCCCGCCGTAGATCGCCGGTGCCACATTGTCAGGATGTCCCTCAATGCTCGCCCCGAGCTGCAGAAGCTCCTCGGCCGAGGCGCCCAGGTCCAGAAGCTCGTTCGCCGCCACCAGCCCGCCGACGATGGCCGCCGAACTGCTTCCTAGCCCGCGGGCCAGCGGAATGTTGTTCACCTGCCGCAGACGCCAGCCCGGCACCTCCATCCCGGCCTCCCGGGCCAGGGCCGCAGCGCTGGACAGGATCAGGTGAGTATCGTCGCGCGGCAGCGTATCGGCTCCTTCGCCCTCAATCTCCACCGTCGTGGTGTCAGCGAACGCCAACTCAACGACGTTGTACAGGCTCAGGGCCATCCCCAGCGTATCAAACCCGGGGCCGAGATTGGCGATTGTGGCCGGGGCCCAGACGGTTACCTGCTCCATGGACATCTCCATCCATACGTGCGCCGTGCGGCGGCTTATACGTTGCTGTAGACTCGCGGCAGCCTGCTGCCCATCCGCGCCACAATCTCCTGGTTGATCGTCCCGCCAAGAGTGCTGATCTCAGAAATGCGGACTTCCTCGTCCCCCTGTGTGCCAAACACCACGACCGGCTCTCCGATCCCGTGCTGCGCGTCAGGACCGAGGTCAACGATGATGCAGTCCATGCACACCCGTCCCACCACCGGATGCCGCTTGCCGCCGATCAACACCTCCGCGACGCCGCTGAGCGAGCGCGGATACCCGTCGGCATAGCCGATGGGGACAATCGCCAGCGTGGTGTCATACGGCGCTTCCCAGGTGCAGCCATAGCTAACCTTGTCGCCGGACTCCACGTGCTTCAGAAACGCGATGCGGGTATGTAGCGACATGGCCTCGCATAGATCGGGCATCTTGTCGTCAGGCACACCAGCCACGAGTCCGTAGAGCATCTCCCCGGGCCGTACTGCCGTGAAGTAGCACTCAGGATATAGACAGATGCCGGCGCTGCTGCAGAGGTGGTGGTAGGGGATAGGGCCGAGGATGGTCTCAACCGGACCGATGATCGAGCGGAAGTTGCTGGCCTGAAAGGCCGTGAAGCCTGCGCCATCGGTCGGATCGGCCAAATGAGAGAAGATGCCTTGCCAGCGGATGTTCGGAAGTGGCGCGAGCTTCCCCGCCAGCTTTGGAGCATCCTCCAGTCGCGCGCCTAGCCTCGACATCCCCGTATCCACTTTGAGGTGGGCCGACACCGTCTTCCCCTGCGCCGTCGCGGCCTTGGAGAGTGCCAGCGCCAGTTCGAATTCCATGACGGCCGGCGTCAGATTCCACCGCACCAGCTCAGACGCCTGTTCCGGGAGCATTGCCCCCATGACCAGGATGTCTTCCATGAGCCCGCGCTGGCGCAGTTCGATGCCCTCTTCAAGCAGCGCCACCGCCAGCATGTCCGCCCCCGCCTCCACTGACGCCCGCGCCACCGGCACTGCGCCATGCCCATATCCATCCGCCTTAACCACGGCAATTACGTTCGCACCCTCGCCTACCAACCCCCGCACGCTGCGCAGGTTGTGGCGAATGGCTTCGAGATCTATCAACAAATGAGCAGGACGCACGCGTCACATCTCCATCCAATTGGCGCGAAACAGGCTGCGCCCATGCGGGAAGCAGCCTGTCAGGCAAAGGAAACTCCACCGCTCGCGCTATTACTTCTCCGTCGGGATGATAACACCCCGCATGATGATATTCTGAGCAAAGATGAACACCAGTAGGGTTGGGATAGCCGCCAGTACCAGTGCCGCAAAGATCATTGACTGCGGTGCCCACGACTGCATCTGCTGCAACCACACCATCAGCGTCCACCAATTCTTGTCCTGGCACACCACGAACGCCCACATGAATGAGCCATACGCGCCTGTGAACGCTCCCAGACCGATAACCGCCAGTACCGGGGTAGACAACGGCAGGCAGATCCGCGTGAACATCTGCAGCTCATTGGCGCCATCAATTTCCGCCGCCTCATAGAGCTCCTGCGCCAGGCTATCGAAGAACCCCTTAAGCAAGAAGATCGAGAAGCCCGCCGCCGCACCGGGGAGAATCAGAGCCCAGAGCGAGTTCAGCAGGTGAAGCTGCTTCATGAGCAGGAAGTTCGGGATGGCCGTCACTTCGCCCGGGAAGGCCATGGTCGCCAGGCAGAACAGCAGGACCTTGTATGTCGAAGGCAGGTTGAACCGCGACAGCGCGTATGCCGCCAGCGGGTTCACCGTCAACGTCAGGAAGATCGTCGCCACCACCAGGATCAGCGTTACCCACAGCGCCCGCCCGTGTACCGCGATATACGCAGCTACGTCGCGGTAGTTCCGCACGAAGAAGTCGTGGCGGATCAGCTTCTCGTTCTGCGTCATGTACCACCAGTCCGCCTCCTGCGTCGGAAGCAGAACCCGGTCGAACGAGGCATAGTTCGTGCCATACGCGGAGTTCATCGCCGCGACGGTCTTGAACTTCTTCTGCAGCCATTCCCGGTAGCGAATGTGCGGCGTGTCCAACTGGACATACTGCGGGCTGACTGCGGTCTCGATGAAGCCACCATAGTCGGCAACCGCCGCGTTGGACGTGGGCGCCTCCTTGGGAAGCGGCACTTGCGCCAAAGACGTGATCGGCTTGAAGCCCTCGTCATCGGCATGAATCTTGTTATATAGTGGTGCGATATCCGCTGGATTGCCGGTCTTGTGGTACCTGGACGTCAGATACTTGCTCCACTCGCCCGCCGCCGTCGGATCAACCTCCACGAACCAGTACGGGACCTCTGTCCTGACGTACCGCGTCCAGTCGTCTGCCATGGCCTTGTTCTTGGGCAGCCGCGCCGGCAGCGTCAGGTCCGTGAGGGCCTTGATGCTCGGGTCGGCATAGCGTTTGGCAAACGTCGCGGGCTCGGCATCATACTCGTTGGTCAGCCATTCGACATACGCACCCTCGACTGGGGTTGGCGCGGTGAACCATCCCGGCAACTTGCTCTTGAACTCCGTGAATTCGCGGAAGCGTAGATCGCGGACCGGCTGGTACACCCGCTGGAACCACGCCTCACTGGGCGTCTGCAGGTCGAAGTACTCGCGCTCGTCACGGTAGGCCCGGTTGAGCGCCTGGATGTCGTTGTTGAACCGCTCGGCCAGGAATTTCTGGTACAGGTGCGCGCCCATCAAGCTGATCTTCGGCTTCGTCACCGAGTACCCGTGCAGCGTGGTCAGATACTCCTGGGGAAGAGACTTCTTCCACTGATCGTAATCCGACGCCAGCTCCGGCTTGAACTCTTTGGGCTGCTTCACATCACGGAAATCACCGATGTCCTGCCCGGCATTCACGTAGTTGTAGAGCTTGCTGTCCTCGTTATAGGCGCTCTCGGTATACTTCTGGAAGAGCGCCTCATCGTGCCGCAGATACGCGGGTATGAGGCCATAGTCCTGGGAGTCCACGTTCGTGGTGATCGAGGTCGAAAGCATCAGCCAGAAAGGCACGATCATGGTGACGCCGCCGATGGTCAGCGCGACATAGATCCAGAAGATCAAGAGCCTGGTTTTGAGACCCTTCCGGCCAACGAGAGCAATATGTGGCATGTAGCTACTCCGGCAGTATTAGTGCGTGGAATGAATTGACTGGATAACGGATGGCGAGGAAAATGGGGACTGACACCACTTTCGCAACCTAACCGTCTTCACCTATTAAGCTTCATGCGAAAATGGTGTCTGTCCCCATTTTCCGGTGGTGGCGGCCCTGCAGAGCCAGAAACGGGGACAGACCCCAATTTCATATGCAGTCTTGCTATGTGGTGGAGCTTAGCGAACGAAATCGGGGTCAGTCCCCATTTCTGTCGCCGCCCGTTCCCTACTTCGCCGAAGCCGTCTTGAACTGCAGGTTCGACAGAATACGCAACTGCAGCACGGTGAACCCGATCAGCAGCGAACCCAGCACCCACGCCATGGACACGGCGAACCCGTACTTCAGGTACACGTACGCATTGAACCAGATCTCGAGGCCGAGCACCGTTGTCTGCTTCGCTGGTCCACCTGCAGTCATGATGAAAATGGGCTCGAAGGCGCGGAACGCTCCGATGAACGCTCCGACGAAGTTGATGATGATGAGGGCCTTCAGATACGGAATGGTGATCCGCCAGAACTTGCCCCAGAAGCCGCAGCCGTCCAGGTCGGCGGCCTCATAGATGTCCTCGGGAATGGACTGCAGCGCTGCCAGGTAGATGATACAGCCCGGTCCGACGCTTGCCCAGATCTGCGGCAGGATGACCGCGAGCATCGCCACTGCCGGGAAGCCGATCCACCCGAAGGGATGGCTGCTGTCCTGCAGCCACTTCTGCGGCCCGATATGGAAGAAGCCTACCACCTGGTTGAGCATCCCCTGCGGGCTGGGGTCGTAGAACTGCTTCCACAGCATGTAGATAACTACACCGGTGGTGACTGCGGGGAGGTAGTAGATGACGCGGTAGACGATCTTGCCCTTGGGCACTTCGTGCAGCAAAAGCGCCAGGATGATCGGCGCGCCGAAGCCCAACACGAGCATCAGGCCGGCGTACTGGATCGTTCGGAGCATGGTCAGCCAGAAGTCCACATCGAAGAAGGCCTGGCTGAAGTTGTTGATGCCGATCCACTGGGTGCCGAGCAGGATTTTGTAGTCCTGGAAGGCCATCATCGAGCCACGCGCCAGCGGATAGTATTGCCACAGTGCAATCGAGAGCAGCGCTGGAGCCATGACGATCCACGCGTAGATGAACTTGCGCTTCTTGGCTCCCCCCACCGACTGGGTGTGCGCGCCGCTGGTCCCCGTCTGGATTTGCTTGGAGTAATGCCCCATGCTCATCCGCATCAGCAACGTGAAGGCAATCGCCATGATGCAGACGATGATCGTGGTGATCGTGTTACGGGTGCGCTTGAGGCCTTCGGGGATGCGACCCATCAACTTGATGTTGGTGGCCTCGACGTTCTTCTTGAGAATCGTCGGAATGTCGGGGTTGTCCTGTGCGATGGCCTCGTCGAGCGGGTACTGCATCTCGCGATAGATAAGCTGGCAGTTCTTGCCAAAGGGCTCCGGCTTGCTGTCGTGAATGGCTGTCTCGAGCGTCTCTTCCCAGCCCTTGGGCACGTCGTTCAGGTAGGCGCTGTAGCCAAACCGCTGCAGCCACTTCGGCTGCACGTACTTGGCAAAGCCCGCCTCGACGAAGGTCTTGGTGCGGATGCGCCGGGCTTCGAGGGAGGCGAAGAAGCGGATGTACTCCCACGCCAGGTCTCGGATCTTCGGGTCCTTGATCGTGGAGTTGATGCCCATCATCGTGGCGTTGATCTCGCTGCCACGCAGGCCGTCCGGGCCCTTGGGTACCGGGCAGATGCCGATCTGGTTGGGGTTGACCTGCGCGATGGCGGCATCCTGCAGGTAGTTGAACATCATCGCAATTTTGCCGCGCGCCCAGCCTCGGCTGGCCCCCGGATCGCCGTCGACTACGCCCTCATACAGCTTCTTCTCGGCCTTGGCGTCGGCTTTGCTGATGATTCTGCCACACGACTTGCACTTGGCGGTGTCTTCGTTCTGCGAGAAGACCACGGGCTCTTTCTTGCCGCGGTTGCCGCAGACGTCACAGAAAGTCCAGAGACCACGGCGAAGCTGCCAGTAGAACTTGGTGGCCTTGACCGCGCCCTCGTCGTCATAGGCTGCCATCCAGTTGCCGCTCTTGTCCTGTACCACCGCGTTCGAACCGGCGGACCAGAGCAAACTCATGAAATTCCAGGCGGCATCGGTCTTGGTAACCATGCCCAGGCCCCAGACGCCCTTTTCGGGGTCGCTGGTGCGTAGCGCGTAGTCATACAGTTCGTCCCAGTTCTGCGGCGCGCTGTCTGGGTCAATCCCGGCCTTCTTGAACAGGTCCTTGCGGTACATGAGCGCCATGACGACTACGCCATAGGGTGCGGCCCAAATGTGCTCCTTGCCGTCGGGGCCCTTGCGCTTGATTACGTCCCAGACCTGCTTGGGGATAAGGCCGCTTTCGCGGACCGGCTCTTCCGACTCCCACTTGGCAATATAATCATCAAGCGGATAGAGGAAGCCCTGGGAGATATAGGTATCGGACTGGCGGAAGTTGACGTAGAGCACTTCAGGAGCCACGCCACCGGCCATGGCCATGAGGGGGCCGGAGTCCATGGAGGACATACCCTCGATCACGAGGCCCTCGAACGGCACCAGCTTGACGTTGGGGTGCTTGGCCCGGAAGGCGTCAGCGATGGCCAGGGTGGCCTTGGCGTCAGGCGTCACCGCCCGATCACGCGTCGGGAGGTTGGCGATCTTCAGAGTGATCTGGGGCTCACCGGTAGCCGGAGAGTCACTGGCGTGGGCCAGTGTGGCGGTGCCGAGAATGAGGAGAGACAGCAGGAAGACGAGGCTGGATGAACGCACGGCAGGCATGAGGCCTCCTGAAAGGGATGCAGCTTGAATCGCACGTTTGGGCCCGGTCCCCAACGCACCACCACAACGCTTCCCGTGAGGTCAACGACCCCACAAGCCTGCGACCCGCACGACAGAGCGAAACGGGGAAAACAACACAATGTGGGCGCGCCGAAACAGACGCACTCGAACCGGCGGGGTATGTAGTACCCACACCTCTGGCGGGAGTCTATCTCGCCGGGCGACGTAAGTATAACACAGACGCCAATTGTTGGGTAGTAGCTGATACTACCGGTGTCGCTGCCAAGTAGTAATGTCCCTCTTGTGCAAAGTAGAAATGTCCCTTCGGCGAACTGAAGGGTATGAAGTTACTGATGAGCCACAAGGAACGCAACTACAGCAAGGTACTCGAGCAGCTT
>JBDKRC010000190.1:0-25365 GCA_039683575.1 Armatimonadia bacterium
TACTCGGCGTGGAAGGTCTGGATCGTCACGCCGCGCTCGCGCTCTTCAGGCGCGTTGTCAATCTGATCAAAGTCCAGCGCCTTCGTGTTCGTGGTCGCCGCTAGACACTTCGTAATGGCCGACGTCAACGTCGTCTTGCCATGGTCTACGTGCCCAATCGTGCCCACGTTCACATGTGGCTTGTCGCGGACAAACTTCTCCTTGCCCATGATGGCCTCCCAACACCTTGCGGTGTGTAATTGCCTCTACGAGGCGCATTCTCTGCTATGTGAGGGGCCGTAACAACCGGCCCATGCTCTTTATCACGTCAGTCCCAGGCCAGCCCTCTCCCCTACCTCGCCCCAGCCGCCTCTTTCTCTTTCGGCGCCGGGAAATACGCGAACGGGGACATCGTGTAGGTCGCCCGGCCCTGCGTCAGCGACCTCAGTTGCGTCGCGTATCCGAACATCTGCGCCAGCGGCGCATGCGCAATGATTGTCTGCGTGTTCCCTGGCGACGGCCGCATCTCGACGATACTGCCGCGCCGTGCAATCAAGTCGTTCATCACGTCGCCCATGTACGTCTCGGGCGTCACGACCTCGACGGTCATCACGGGCTCCAGGAGTTCCGGCGCGCCCTTTATGTAGGCCTCGCGGAACGCCATCCCCGCCGCAATTTTGAACGCCATCTCATTGGAGTCCACATCATGCGAGGACCCATCCGTCACTACCGCCCGAACATCCACTACGGGGAAGCCATTGGCAGGGCCGGCCTCCAGCGCGTCTTTCGAACCGGCTTCCACCGCTGACATGAACTCTTTGGGGATCGAGCCGCCCTTAGTGGCGTCCACGAACTCAAACCCCGTGCCCCGCTCCAGCGGCTCCAGCCGCATCTCAACGTCACCGAACATCCCGCGCCCACCGGTCTGCTTCACAAACCGCCCTCGCCCAGCGCACTCGCGGGAGATGGTCTCTTTATAGGCCACCTGCGGATTACCAACGGTCGTCGGCACGTTGAACTCGCGCTTCAGCCGATCCTTAACAATCTCAAGGTGCAGTTCGCCCATGCCAGAGATGATCTGTTGGCCGGTCTCTCGATCGGTCCGCACCGCGAACGTGGGGTCCTCGGTAACGATCTTCTGCAGGGCCTCGCCCAGCTTGTCTTCGTCAGCCTTGGCCTTGGCCTCGATCGCCATCGAGATCACGGGCTCTGGGAAGCTGATCTGTTCCAGCATGAGCGGCTTGTCAACTGTGCACAGCGTATCGCCGGTTACGGACTTCCCGAGCCCGACGACAGCCACAATGTCGCCCGCCAGTGCTTCCTGGACGTCCTCGCGACGGTTCGCGTGCATCCGAAGCAACCGGCCCACTCGCACCTTCTGCCGACTGTTACTGTTGTATGCGGTCTGTCCGGTGGTCAGCTTGCCGGAATAGATCCGGACGTATGAGAGCTGCCCAACAAACGAGTCGGTAACCACTTTGAAAACCAGCGCCGCCAACGGACCGTCGGCGCTCGGCTCCACCAGAATAGGCTCATCCTTCGTGGTGATGGCCTCAAGCGCCGGGACATCAAGCGGTGATGGCAGGTACTCCACAACGGCATCCAACAGGGGCTGAACGCCCTTGTTCTTGAAGGCACTCCCGCACAGCACCGGGACCAGATTCTTCTCCAGACATCCGCGCCTGATCGCCGCATTCATCTCAGCGGCCGTCGGCTGTTCGCCAGCGAAGTACTTCTGTTCCAACTCCGGGCACGTATCGGCCAACGCGACAATCAAGTGCTCCCGGAACGTCTCGGCCTTCTCCCGCAGGTTCGCGGGGATCTCGTCGTAGACCGGCGTCTCGCCATACTCATCGCGCCAATAGATCGCACGCATGTGGATCAGGTCGATGGCGCCCTCGAAGTTCTCTTCTGCGCCAATCGGGATCTGCAGGGCCAGAGCATCGGCTCCGAGCCTCATCCGCATCTGGTGCAGGACATCGTGGAAGTCCGCGCCCATGCGGTCCATCTTGTTCACAAAGGCGATCCGCGGGATGCTGTACTTGTCAGCCTGCCGCCACACAGTCTCCGACTGCGGCTGTACGCCACCGACGGCGCAGATGACTGCGACCAGACCGTCCAAAACTCTCAAAGAGCGCTCGACTTCTGCGGTGAAATCAACGTGACCAGGTGTGTCGATCAGGTTGATGCGGTGATCATTCCAAAAGTACGTCGTCGCGGCCGAGGTGATTGTGATGCCCCGCTCCATCTCCTGAGGGAGGTAGTCGAGCGTTGCGTTACCTTCATCAACTTCCCCGATCCGGTGCGTACGACCGGAGTAGAACAGCATCCTCTCGGACGTCGTCGTCTTACCGGCGTCTATATGAGCCGCAATACCAATATTGCGCGTTTTCTGCAATGAAACGTCTACAGCCACTGACTGACTCCTCAAATATCCCGAAACAGTTCACGAAAAGCGCCTCTACCAGCGATAGTGTGAGTAAGCCCGGTTAGCCTCCGCCATGCGATACACGTCTTCACGCTTGCGGTAGGCCGCGCCTTCGCGATTCGCCGCATCCGTCAGTTCCCGAGCCATTCGCTGGCGCATCGTCCGCTCGCCGCGCTTGCGCGCCGCGTCGACGATCCAGCGCACCGACAGCGTGATCTGCCGCCGAGCCGATACCTCAACGGGTACCTGGTAGTTCGCGCCACCCACGCGCCGCGGGCGTACCTCGACCGCCGGCATCGTGTTGCGCACTGCCGCCTGCAGCACATCCAGCGGGTTCCCGCCGGTCGCCTCGGCGATATCGTCAAGCGCGCCGTAGAAAATCCTCTCGGCTGTGCTCTTCTTCCCGCCCAGCAGGATCTTGTTGACGAAGCGGCTTACCACTTCGCTGCCAAAGATCGGATCCGGCTCTACTCTGCGCTTGGAGATCTCGCCCTTTCGCGGCATCTGACTCGCTCCTAAAATCTTCGATCTTATCTCGACATCGCGGGCCGTACCGGCCGCGCGTCGTCCACCACTAACCCCAAATAACACACCGGCAGTTCGCACTGCCGGTGGCAGATGACTCTATCTTACGCCTTCTTGGTGCCGTACTTGGAACGCGACTGCTTGCGTCCCTGCACGCCCTCAGCATCGAGGGTTCCGCGAATGACATGGTACTTCACGGAGTTCAGGTCCTTCACGCGACCGCCGCGAACCAGCACAACCGAGTGCTCGGCCAGGTTATGGCCCTCGCCCGGAATGTAAGCGGTGACTTCCTGCCGGTTGAACAGGCGGACGCGAGCGCACTTGCGAAGAGCCGAGTTCGGCTTCTTGGGCGTCTGCGCCCAGACCCTGGTGCACACGCCACGCCGCTGGGGTGCCCCATCAACCGCACGACCACGCCGCTTGAGGGCATTCCATGCCACCTTCAAAGCGGGGGTACTCGGCTTCCGAGCTTTCTTACCGCGGCCTTTGCGCACCAGTTGACTGATTGTAGGCACTGACCGACACTCCTTAACAATTGCCTTATGGGAAGGGTCGCCTGACCCTCGCGGCCGTCTCGGCCGTCATACATGCAGGGAACAAAAACGGCCCCTTGCCACCCTACGGTGGTAAAGGGGCCTCGGAAACTCAATCGGATTGAAGCGCCAGTTACTACCTCCGATAACGGAGGGGTTCCTGCCTGCTTCATCACCCCTTGTACAGCTTGCTGCCTCGCGTGATGCGACGCGATAACAAAGCAGCCTGAGTTCCGCAGCCCCACTGCAACGATGAAAACAGCCGAGTAGTTCGCAAGCTGGTGAACCAGCGCCTCGCAGCGCCCTAACAGCCGCGCTTTCCCGGCAGACACCAAAGTATACTCAGGGGCGGTCAGTCTGTCAACCCATCCGACAGGCTTTCCGCCCCCTTTACACCACTTTTTTCACATTTCCAGCCCCACTTCAGCCCCAGCCCCTACTCTTCCTCGTCGACCTCTTCGTCATCCTCCACGTCAGGGACCTCTTCCTCAAACCCCACCAAGTCCTCCAGGTCCAGCTCCGGAACCGCATCGCGGTTGCCGAACTCGCTGATCAGGCGCTGCACTGCCTCTTCGGGAGTCTCTTCCCGCTTGGACGGGACGAACTCGGGCACTGCGCCGTCGGCAAGGTGGATATCCCTGTCGCGGTGGATCGGCATCCCGCTGCCGGCCGGGATCAGACGCCCGATGATGACGTTCTCCTTGAGGCCCAGCAGCGGATCGCGCTTGTGGCCGCAGGCGGCTTCCGTAAGCACGCGCGTCGTCCGCTGGAATGAGGCCGCCGACAGGAAGCTCTCGGTCGCCAGCGAGGCCTGCGTGATACCGAGCAGGATCGGTTCGGCTGTTGCCTCGCGGCCACCGAACTCCTTGACCCGCTGGTTCTCATCCTCGAAGTCAAACCGGTCCACGATCTCACCCGGCAGGAACCGCGTGTCGCCGTGGTCCTTGATCTTCCGCTTCTTGAGCATCTGACGGATGATGACTTCGATGTGCTTATCGTTGATGCTAACACCCTGGGCCTTGTACACCATCTGGACCTCGCGCAGGACATAGTCCTGCAGCCCGTCGGTGCCCTTCATTTCCAGGATGCTCTGCGGGTCCACCGGGCCCATTGTGAGCCGGTCGCCGGCCCGCACCTCGGTGCCTTCGCGCACGAACAGCTCGCCACGGTAGGGCACAAGGTGAGCGGTGCTGATGCTGACATGCGTCACGCCAGCCTTCTTCAGCCGCATCCGGACCTTCTTCAGGAGCTTCTCGCCAGCCTTGGCCAGTCGCGTCTTGCCGTCGGCCGAGATGACGTCCTCTGCCAGACGCTCCCCACGGATTACCCGCAGGTCGTCGAGGCTGTGCTGCGAGTGGATGACCACGCTGCGCAGACCCTTGGTTTCGATGGCGGCCACGGTACCGTCGACTTCAGCGGTAATGGCCTGCCCCTTGGGCGTCCGCGCCTCGAACAGTTCGACAACGCGCAGGAGACCGTGTACGGGCGTCTCCAGCACCTTCAGCATCTCCTTGATGGCCTTGCGCCGGGCGCGCCCGCCACCAGCCATGTCCAGAGACACCATACCCTTGTCGATGTCTTCATGCAGCGACCGCAGGGCCTGCTGCTTGCGCTTCTTAACGTCGGCCACGCCAGTGATGTACTGACCAGCGACGCCACCTGTGTGGAACGTCCGCATCGTGAGCTGCGTGCCCGGTTCACCGATGGACTGTGCGGCAATGATGCCAACCGCAGTACCCGTCTCCACCAGCTTCTGGCGTGCCAGGTCGCGGCCATAGCACTTCGCGCAAATCCCGCTGCGAAGCTCACATGTGAGCGGAGACCTGACCTTGACCTTCTTGACGCCGGCGGCCACGATCAGGCCCGCCAGGCGCTCGTCGATCTCTTCATTGGCCGAAACGATCACTTCGCCGGTCTCGGGATGGATGATGTTGTCCGCCGCGGTCCGCCCGATGATGCGGTCTTCGAGCTTCTCCAGCGTCTCCATCGCCTGCCCGATGGGCAGTTCGGCACCGCAGTACTCGCACTTGCCCTCGCGCAGCACGTCTTCCTGACCGCACACCTGGCAGTGCAGCTCGTGCGAATACATATTCGCCGTCCACACACCTTCTGAGGTGCCGCAGTCATGGTCACGGATCATGACGTCCTGCGCCACGTCCACCAGACGCCTGGTCAGGTAACCGGCGTCTGCGGTACGCAGAGCCGTGTCTGCCAGACCCTTGCGCGCGCCGTGCGTTGCCACGAAGTATTCCAGTACGTTCAGGCCCTCGTGGAAGTTGCTCTTTACGGGCAAGTCCTCGATCAGTCGGCCGAACGGGTCGCTCATCAGACCGCGCATCCCCGAAATCTGCGAGATGTGCGAGCGGTTGGCGCGTGCCCCGGAGTTGGCCATCATCCAGATCGAGTTGAAAGTGCCGATGTTGTTCAGAATGTCATCAGCGACTTCCTCGCGGGCGCCCTGCCACAGTTCCAGTACTCGCTGCTCGCGCTCGTCTTCGAGGATGTAGCCCTTCTTGGCCGCGTCGTTGATCCGGACGACCTCGCGCTCGGTCCGCGCGATAGTCTCTTCGCGGCGGGTCGGCACGTCCGTATCATCGATGCAGATGCTCAGACCAGAACGCGTGGCGTACTTGAAGCCCTGCTCCTTCAGATCGTCGAGCAGGCGCGCCGTGCGCTCCTGGCCGTAGCTGTGGTAGCAGCGCCGCACGATGTTCCCAAGCTCTTCCTTGGCGATGTCGTGGTTCAGGAACGGCATGTCCAGCGGCAGGACGCGGTTGAAGATAACGCGCCCTGGAGTAGTCTCATACCGCAGTCGCGCGCTGCCGGTAACGATCTTGCCACCGACGGGGAAGTAGCCACCCCCGCAGGCTTCCTGCAGCCGCATCTCGAGTGCCTCGATGATCCCCTGCGTCTTGTCCGCGATGTCTATTCGCAGTTCGGGAATCTCCGAGAAGCGTTCCTTCCACTGGCCCCTGTACGGCTGTTCCTCGGCGTCCATCATCTCCTGGGTCAGTTCGAACTCGATCCGGCGGTCCTTGACGGGATGCTCCTGGCCTACAACCTCAGCCACGATCCGCCGCAGGTCCAACTCGAGTTGCTCATCCAGTTCCAGGGCGTCGCCATTCTCGTCGTATGCTTCGAGGAAGATCTGCCCCAAACGCACCGTCACCGTGGCGTGAAGGTCAACCTTGCGGTGCTGGTACGCCGTGATAACGGTCTCGGCGCTCGGGAAGAGCCGTCCCGCGCCCAGGCCAGTCTTGTTCTCCTGGGTCATGTAATACGAACCCAGTACGATGTCATACTTGGGAGCGCAGATGGGCGCACCGTCTGCCGGCTTGAACAGGTTGCGAGACGCGAGCATCAAAAGCCGCGCTTCTGCCTGCGCATGGGCCGACAGCGGGACGTGTACTGCCATCTGGTCGCCGTCAAAGTCAGCGTTGAAGGCTTCGCAAACCAGCGGATGAAGCTGAATCGCCTTGCCATCAATCAGCCGGGGCTCAAATGCCTGAATACCCAGCCTGTGCAGCGTCGGGGCGCGGTTCAGCATTACCGGATGGTCATCAATGACCTCTTCCAGGGCGTCCCAGACTTCGCTGCGCAGCCGGTCCACCATGCGCTTGGCGGTCTTGATATTGGTGGTATGCCCCTGCTCAACCAGCCGGTTCATGACGAACGGCTTGAAGAGTTCCAGGGCCATTTCGCGGGGAAGCCCGCACTGGTGCAGCTTCAGTTCAGGGCCGACCACGATAACCGAGCGGCCCGAGTAGTCCACGCGCTTACCCAGCAGGTTCTTGCGGAAGCGCCCTTCCTTACCCTTGAGCATGTCGGACAGCGACTTCAGCGGGCGACGGTTTGACCCGGTCACGGGCCTGCTGCGCCGGCTGTTGTCGATGAGGGCGTCTACGGCCTCTTGCAGCAGACGCCGCTCGTGGTTGATGATCGACTCCGGCGCATTGATCTCAATGATCCGCCGCAGCCGGTTGTTGCGATTGATAACGCGCCGGTACAGATCGTTGAGGTCTGACGTAGCGAAGCGACCACCGTCAAGCTGCACCATCGGGCGCAACTCCGGCGGCAGCACCGGCACAACCTCCATGATCATCCATTCCGGGCGGTTCTTGCTGTTGCGGAAGGCCTCCACAACCCGCAGCCGCTTGACTGCGCGCAGGCGCCGGGCGCCGGTCCGCTCGTCAATCTCCTGCCGCAGGTCGTGCGCCAGTTCGTCCAGATCGATCTCAGACAGCAGATCGCGGACGGCTTCCGCGCCCAGACCGGCCTTGAACAGGTCTGCGAAGCTACCATCCAGACGATCCTCACAGACCTCGACGAGGTCCATGAGCCGCCGGTACTCCATCTCGGAGATCAGCGTCTTGGGGGTCAGCTTGAACAGAAGCTCCGCGGCCTCGCCCAGATCGTCCAGCCGATGGCTGACTTCGCCCTGGGTCTTGAGGATCCGACGGCTCAGCTCTTCCTCGGTAATGGTCTCCCACTTCGAGTCCGCCTCGCTCATCGGCGCCGGGTAACCATCCTCATCAAGCTCGGCAAAGTCCTCGAGCTCATCCTCACTCAGGCTAAGAGCGCCACCCTCGTCCTCATCCTCGCCAAGCTCGCCCTCGAGCTCGTCAGTCTCCTCGGCTTCCCCTTCCGGTTCCTCTTCGCCCGCCGCTTCAGCAGCAGCATCCTCGGCCGCCGCCTGTACCGCTGCGGCTTCCTCAGCCGCCGCTTCGCGCACCTGGGTCTGCCGCAGGCCCTCTTCGTACTCCTCGCGCAGCCGGTCCACTTCCTGGTCGCGCGAATCCAGAATCGCCTGCTTCTCTTCGTTGATGGCCGCCAGGATGTCCGCCCGCCGCCGCTGCAGCTTCTCGACATTGACGCTCGTGACGATATAGGAAGCGAAATACACGACTTCCTCAAGCGTCCGCCGCGACATGTCCAAAAGCAGGCTCACGGGGCTCGGAACGCCCTTGAGGTACCAACTGTGGCATACGGGGGCTGCGAGCTCAATATGTCCCATACGCTCCCGCCGCACCTTCGAACGCGTGACTTCCACGCCGCAGCGGTCGCACTTGATTCCCTTGAACTTGACCTTCTTGTACTTGCCGCAATGGCACTCCCAGTCACGGGTGGGCCCGAAGATCCGCTCACAGAACAGCCCGTCCCGCTCCGGCTTGTACGTGCGGTAGTTGATCGTCTCTGGCTTCTTTACCTCACCATAGGACCAACTGCGGATCTCCCGCGGCGAGGCTAGTCCGATAGTAATGGCATCAAAATCGGTAGTCGAGTTAGCCAACTGCTCTCTCTCCCTCCGAGTAATCTTGGCGTTCCAGCCCCTATCCATCCACCAGCGCTGTCCCTGACCTCTGCTCTTCCGGCCCTGCCCCGTGGCTTACCGGCCCTCATCCCCATCCGTCCGCAGGTCAAGCGCCTTACCCTCACGATTCTCAACCCGCACGTCCAGACCGAGGCTCTGCATCTCGCGCACCAGGATCTTGAACGACTCCGGCGTCCCCGGCTCGCGGATGTTGTCATCCTTGACGATGGCCTCATAGGTCGCCACGCGGCCCTGTACATCGTCAGACTTGACGGTCAGCATCTCCTGCAAGCAGTAGGCTGCGCCGTAAGCCTCCAGCGCCCACACTTCCATCTCACCAAACCGCTGTCCACCCATCTGCGCCTTGCCACCCAGCGGCTGCTGGGTAATCAGGGAGTATGGGCCCGTGGACCGGGCGTGGATCTTGTCCTCAACCAGATGGAGGAGTTTGAGGATGTACATGTAACCGACCATGACCGGCTGGTTGAACGGTTCGCCCGTGCGCCCGTCGTACAGCCAGGCCTTGCCGGTCTTGGAGTCGAACCCGACGCGCTTCTCGAAGTTGGCCACTGCCGCCTGCAGTACCAATTGCGCCGCCTGTGCGTCCTTGGCCTGAGCAAACTCCGCCTCGTCAATCCCCAGCCAGTCCGCGAGTTCGCCCATGGCTTCCTTGCCCGCCGCCTGCAGTTGCTTCAGAACGGCCTGCTGCTGCTCGGCGTAGGTACCGCTCAGAACGCTCGGGTCTACGATCTCCCCGAACATGTTGAGCTCGGTCTGAGCATAGGCATGTAGCGCGCGGGTGTACAGCAACTCCGCCACCTCGAGCATGCCCTCCTTGATCTCAGCAATGGATACGCCCTGGAAAACCGGGGTGATGTACGTCCGCCCCAACTTCTTGGCGATCCAGCCCACGTGCGTCTCCAGGAGCTGTCCGATGTTCATACGGGACGGCACGCCCAGCGGGTTCAGGCAGATGTCAATCGGCGTTCCGTCCGACAGGTAGGGCATGTTCTCAGGCGGCAGCACCTTCGAGATGACGCCCTTGTTGCCATGGCGCCCCGTCAGCTTGTCGCCTACCATGATCTTGCGCTTTTGCGCCACATAGACGCGCACGAGCTGGTTCACGCCCGGCTTCAGTTCGTCGCCCGGCAGCTTTCGCAGCCGGCCGCCGCAGCGGTCGCATTCCAGTTGCCCATCCAGCGGCTTGCCAAAGTCATAGATCGACTCGCACCGGTCGCAGCGGTACTTGTAGCGGGAGAAGACCTTCGTCGCGATGACGATGCCCTTCTCGCCGTGCGGCACCCGCAGCGACACGTCTCGCATCTCCTCGGCCTTCTTACCGAAGATTGCGATAACGAGTTTCTCTTCCGCCGTCAGCTCAGACTGGCCCTTGGGGGCCACTTTGCCGACCAGGATGTCCTCAGCGCGAACTTCCGCGCCGATCCGCACCACGCCGCCTACATCCAGATCCTTGAGGGCTTCGTCGCCCACATTCGGGATATCGCGGGTGATCTCTTCGGGCCCGAGTTTGGTGTCCCGCGCCTCACATTCCCACTTCTCGATATGCACTGAAGACAGCACGTCGTCGCGCATCAACCGTTCGTTGATGAGCACGGCGTCTTCAAAGTTGTAGCCTTCCCACGGCAGGAAGCAGACCAGGCAGCTTTTGCCCAGCGCCAGTTCGCCGTCTCTGGTCGCCGCGCCGTCGGACAGCGCCTGCCCCTTCACTACCTTCTGGCCGCGCCGTACCAGACGCTTCTGGCTGATGCACGTGCCCATGTTGGTGCGCAGGAAGTTCGCCAGCGGGTAATCCACTTCAAGGCCCGAAGCGTAGCGCATCTTGACGTGGTCGGCGTCGGCCTCGGTAACCTCGCCGTCCTCGTCGGCCAAGAGTACGGCACCGGAGTCCTCGGCTGACCGCCGCTCGACGCCCGTCTTCACTACCGGCTGCTCGGTGATAAGGAGCGGCACTGCCTGCCGCTGCATGTTGGAGCCTGCCAGAGCGCGCACCGCGTCGTCGTTCTCCAGGAACGGGACGAGGGCCGTCGCCACCGAGAAGACCTGCTTGGCCGACACGTCGCAGTAATCCACCTCATTGGGCGTAACCTGCGGGAACGTGCCGCCCTTGCGCACAATGATCCGGTCGCGAACGAAGCGGCCCTTCTCGACGGGCTCGGAAATCGTCGCCACGTTGAACAGCTCTTCTTCGTCCGCTGTCAGGTACTCGATTTCGTCAGTGAGCTTGCCGCCCTTGACCTTGCGATACGGGGTCTCAATGAAGCCGTACTGATCAAGACGGGCGTGCAGCGCCAGATAACCGATCAGACCGACGTTCGGACCTTCAGGGGTCTCAATCGGGCAGATTCGGCCATAGTATGAATGGTGTACGTCGCGGACTTCCAGCTTCGCGCTCTGCTTGGACAGACCGCCAGGGCCCAGGGCCGACAGGCGCCGCTTGTGCGCCAGTTCCGCCAGCGGGTTGATCTGGTCCATAAACTGCGAAAGCTGGCCGCTGCCGAAGAAGCTGTTGATCGCCGCCGTAATCGGCTTGATGCTGATGATGGACTGCGGCGCCATGTCATCGGGGTCAAGGCTCGTCATGCGCTCCTTGGCCACACGCTCCATGCGCAGGAAGCCGGTGCGAAGCTGCGTCTGCAGGAGCTCGCCCACAGCTTTGACACGCTTGTTCATCAAATGGTCAATATCGTCCACAGCGCCTTCGCCCTTCGACAGGTTCAGGAGGTAGTGAACGATGGCCACGATGTCACGGCGGGTGAGGATATGAAGGTCGGGGTTGACGTCGATCCCGAGCTTCTTGTTGATCATATAGCGGCCGACGCGCGACAGATCGTACTTCTTAATATCGAAGAAGTACGCGCGCAGCAGTGACTCGGCGCTGTCGAGGATGGGCGGGTCGCCGGGGCGGATCTTGCGGTACACGTCCAGCAGGCCCTCTTCGGCCGTGTGCGTGTTGTCGTCCGCCAGCGTCATCCGGAGCTGGTGCGGCACCATGATGACGTTGATCTCCTTGCGCCCCATGCGCAGGATCTCTTTGGCCTCACGCTCGTCAATCACGCTCAGGTGATCCACGATCGTCTCGCCGTCCTCGTTCAGCACGCGGTCCAGCGAGAAGTACTCATCGTGGGTCTCAAGGCCCGGTGCCGTGTCCTCATCGCGCTTGGTCAGGCTCGAAATGAGATCCTTCAGGGGGATGCGCTTGCGCGTGCCGAAGCAGCGCAGGATCTCTTCATCGGTGCCGGTGGGAGGCGTGTTGGGGTCCTCGCCCTCGACCTCGAGGTAGTCAAGCGCTCGCAGGAGCGTGGTGACCGGGAACTTGCGCGCCTGGCCGATCTTCACGCCAATTACGCCGCTGGCCGCGGTGTCAACTTCCACCCAGGCCCCGTCATTCGGGATAACCTGGGCCGAGTACAACACGCGCCCCGAGGAATCGATGGCATCACGGAAATATACCGAAGGAGAGCGGGAGAGCTGGCTGATGACGACACGCTCGGCGCCGTTCACAAGGAACGTGCCGCGCGTGGTCATCTGGGGCAACTCGCCCATGTAGACTTCGAACTCTTTGATCTCGCCGGTCTCTTTGTTGACCAGCCGGACCTTGGCATACAGTGGCGCCTCGAACGTAGCGTCACGCTCGCGGCACTCCGGGATGCTCCGCTTGGCCTCGCCAATGCGGTAGTCCAGGAACTCCAGGGAGATGTTGCCGGTGTAGTCCTCAATTGGCGAGAAGTTGTCAAACAGCTCGCGCAATCCATGCTCAATGAACCACTCATACGAGGCTGTCTGAATCTCGATTAGATAAGGGAGTTCAATGATATCCGGGGTCTTACGCCGCGATTCGTACACGACGTTAGGCATCGCTTGTGAAGTTGCCATGTTCAGCGCAGTGCCTCCTCTAGTGGTGGTGCTTAACTGCAGTAGTAACCCCTCCGCCATGCGGGTACAGCGAGGACCGCTCTCCAGACAAGCAAAAAGCCCCCACTTCTCGACATCATCTTCTTGTCGAGAGCTGTGGAGTAACGGGGTAAATGGATCCTATGCAGTAACTTCTCGTGTCAGTCTCAAGGAATGTCAATTATACAGCTTTTTTCCACTACGTCAACCGCTAATTGGCGACCTACCGGCTCGCCCTGCCTGCTCGTAGCCAATGACCGCTCCAGGGCTGTCATGGTATGACATCGCTACATTACAGGCTCGACGCCGGCTCTCACCTGGGCGTAGCGTCACGGGGTGGTACATATAGCCAACAATCTCTCCACCCCTTCTGCCTCCCCGCGGCCGTGATTTCCCGCAATAACACGCGTCTGGGATGGCGGTGACTGCCCCGTCGGGACGTCTTCTCGGACCATGTTGCCCCCTCCGCCCCGCAGCCACTCTCAGGTTTGCAGCAAGACGCCATACTCAGCGGCGCAGCGGCGCCCGTAGGGGATTGACGCCCCCGCCTCCGGCGGACTATACTGCCGCCGTCAGGCCTTCTCGGCCGACCCATCAGGGAGGTGACCAGGGTGCGTTGTTCTTTGCTCGTAGCTGCTGTATGTCTATTGCTCGTCGTCTCCGCCGCCTGTGCCCAGAGTTATGTCAGTGTATGGGAAGCCGGTGAGGCCACACAGACCTCGACTTCCTCGTGGTTTGGCAACGTCGGGATGATTGTAACACCGACAGCCGCCGTTCCAGCCCCCTCGGCGGCCACCGCACAGTGGCACCGCGTAGACCGCGATGCCGGCACTGTGGACGTCATTGGCGTGAACTTCGGCGTAACTAACTGGCTTGAGATCGGCGGCGCGCGCGTCGACGACGAAGCCGCTGAGGATGCCGAGGAGATCGCGAACGTCAAGGTCCTCCTCCCTGTCGCCAAGTGGTTTGATGAAGCCAACTGGCCCACAGTAGCCATTGGGGCTGTGGACGTCACCAACGAGCTGAACCGGTCTTTCTACCTGGTACTCAGCAAGGATCTCTCGGCGGGGACGCCTGCTCAGATCGCCAGGCAACTCAAGGTTCATCTGGGCGTCGCCGACAGCGATTCTGAGACTGGTGCGCTTGACGGCGTATTTGGCGGCATCGAGTTCGCAGCCTTCCGCGACGGCGTGGTCCAGGCTGAGTACGATGGGGACGCTTTCAACGCCGCCTTGCGCTACACCCCAATGGGCCGCATTTCGCTCGATATCGGCACCCTGGACAGCGACTTCGGGTTCGGTCTGACCTACCGCTCCAACTTCTAGGGGCGTTGACGTACGTCTAGCTGTAACCATCAGCCGCCCCGGCACCTGCCGGGGCGGCTTTACTGCGCGGGGGAGGTATCACCCCGCTCGTGGGCGAAGTAGCCCGCCAGCGGCCTACAACGATTGGAGACTTTGCACCTTGGACACCAGTACTTTTGCGACTTTCCCCCAGGGCGAATTCCTGCCGGGTACTCAGATTGAGGTTCGCACCCCTGACCTGCAGCGAGGGCGCCTGAAGTTCTGTCTGTTCGACTTCGACGGCACCATCTCGCTGATCCGGGAGGGCTGGCAGGAAGTCATGATCCCGATGATGGTGGACTTGCTTGAGGAGACATGCTCCGGCGAGACCCGCGAGCAGTACGAGGCGATCGTTTCCGAGTTCGTCACGCGCCTCACCGGCAAGCAGACCATCTACCAGATGATCGAATTCGCCGAGAACATCGAAAAGCGCGGAAAGACCCCGCAGGACCCACTGGTATACAAGCAGATGTACCTGGACCTGCTATGGGAGCGCATAGAGCACCGTGTAGCCGGGCTGCAAAGCGGGAGTGCCGACCCGGAGGACTGGATGGTTCCGGGTGCGCGGCGGATGCTGCAGCGGCTGGCGGACGCAGGTATCACGATGTATCTGGCCAGTGGCACCGATCACCGCTTCGTGGTCTCTGAGGCCCAGGCGCTGAAGGTTGACCACTTCTTTGGCAAGTACATCTACGGCGCTCTGGACAACTACAAAGAGAGCTCCAAGAAGATCATCATCGAGCGCATCATTGCCGAGAACAACCTCCATGGGCCGGAATTCTGTGGTTTTGGAGACGGCTTCGTGGAGATAGAGGACAGCAAGGACGCCGGCGGGCTGGCTGTGGGCGTGGCGACCGATGAGGAGACGCGCGTTGGCGTCAACGAGTGGAAGCGCAACCGCCTCATTCAGGCTGGCGCGGACATCATCGTGGCCGACTTTGGCGAGTGTGACAAGTTGCTTGACTATCTGGGCGTGTCTTAGGGTGCGGAAGCCGGGCGAGACCCCTGGCATACCTACTCCGGGAGGGATCTACTGATGAAGGCACCCTCGGTAGCCGCCACTGCGCGGACCAGGTGCATGTTGTGTGGTAGTACAGAGTTCTCTGATCTCGTCGTGCCAGGCCAGTGCACGATGCGCTGCTGCCAGGGCTGCGGATTCTGGGTAAACTCCGGATACGAGCCCGACGAGGGCTGGTCTGCTCACTACGGCACGGAATACCAGGACAGCCTCTATGGTCGCGCCTCACGTCGCAAGCTACGCTCGGCGCGATTCGCCGTGCGACAGATAGAGGGGCTGCGCTCCCCGGGGCGGCTGCTCGACATCGGTTCCTCCCTTGGCTACGTGGTCGCCGCCGCCCAGGAGCGGGGTTGGGACGCATACGGGGTGGATATCAGCGAGGATGCGGTGGTACGGTGCCAGGCCGAGGGGCTCAATTGCGCGCAGGGCGATATGCAGCACCTGCCCTACCCCGACGGTTTCTTCGATGTGGTGCATGCCAGGCATGTACTCGAACATGATCTGGAAGTATACGCCAGCCTCGAGGAGATGCGGCGTGTACTGGCCGAGGATGGCCTGCTCGTGGTCGAGGTCCCGGACGCCGAGACCAGGAAGGTGAAGCGCGGCGGGGCCGGCTATGCCAAGTTCTGGTGGCCGGAGCACCATGTCTGTTTCACGGCAAAGACGCTGGCGGAGTTCATGAGGCGGGCAGGCTTCGCGTCGGTGCGATGGTCCGCAATGGCAGGACTGAATCGCGGCGGGGGCGGCACGCCCACGTTTCTGGTGTGGAAACTGGCGCACCTACTGAAGATGAGGCTGGGCCTGGCAACATATACCCAGGGCGTCTGGAGAAAGACCGGCGAGGCGAACTGGACGGGCGAGCCCAATGAGGCGACGGCCTAGAGAGAGTGCGAGGATGCGGATCGGCCAGCACCTACACCCATGTATAGGAACACGAAGAGACGGAGCCCGTGGGCTCCGTCTCTTTCTTTGTGTCATCACAAGCGCAGTTCTGGGGGCACTTCCCCGCCGTTGTCACGAGAGCGGAGGTGCCTATCCCCGAGTGCCGTCACCCACTGCAACCCGGCGCGGGTGGCCTTCGAGTAGCTGAACCGCCGCTTTGAGCATCTGCTCCATCGTGACTTCCTCAAGACATGGCCGGCCGTCCCCCCGCTTACATGGGTCAGAAGGCCGGCAGGGGCGAAACTCGCAGGCCGACCAGATGCCGATGGCTTTGTCACTGGTGGGGGCGCTACGGGTGGTGCTTGGCCCCATGGCGCACACTACCGGAGTGCCCAGGGCAAAGGCGTAGTGTGGCAGGCCAGAATCGTTTCCAACCGCGAGGTCGCAACGCGCCAGCAGGGCAGCAGCCTGGCCCAGGCTGGTCTTTCCCGCAATGATCACCGGAGCATGCTTCATGCCGGCGGCCAGGGCCTCGGCTCGCGGCACCTCGGGAGGACTACCGAAGATCAGGCACGTCGCACCTTTCTCCTCAGCCAGCCGGTCCCCGATCTGGCCGAAGCGCTCCGTCGGCCACTCTCGCGTGGGCTCTGCCGAGAACGGCAGCAACGCAACCACCGGATGCTTTCCCTCAAGCCCCAGTTCCTCCCACGCCTTTGCGGCAGCCGCCTGGTCTTCCGGGGACGGAAATAGCTCCGGTACGTAGTCGTCTATGTTAAGGCCCAGATCCGAGCATTGCTCGAGGTAGTGCTGGGAGATGTACACATGGTCGCGGCGAGTGGGCATCCGGCGGGTGTAGAACATCTTGGCGCCCTCACGGGCGTCGTCGCGGCCGATGCGGATCGGGCTGGCCGACAGGGCGGTCACGAGACCGCTCTTGAGCAGGCACTGCAGATCGATGGTGATGTCGAACTTGCCGCGAATCCTCGGCGCCAGAGCGCGCCAGGAGCTGAGCTTGCGGGGCTCGAGCACGAACACCTCATCAAGGTGAGGGTTATGCTTGATACCCGGCAAGGCCTTGGGTTCCACTACCCAGGCGAGATGGCAGTCAGGATAGAGCTGCTTGATCTGCCGGGCGACGGGCGTGCTCTGGATAGTGTCCCCGATGGCGGAGAGGCGGACTATGAGGATGCGTTTGGGCATGGGGTTTTCCACAGATAGAGCGTTCCTGCGAGGGCCACGGGCGAGCCGCCCGCGCCAGGGGTACTTACGACTTGGACTCGATACGCTGGAGCATGCTCGTGGTGGAGTGGCCTTCGAGCAGCGGCACAATCACGACTTCGCCCCCCAGTTCGCGCACGACGGGTGTCTCGGGCATCTTCTCGGGGTCATAGTCCCCGCCTTTGACCTGGATCTTCGGGCGCACGGCCTTGATCGTCTCGATGGGCGTGCTTTCGTCGAAGATGATGACAAAGTCAACGCAAGCCAGGGCCGTCAGTACGGCGGCGCGCTCCTCCTGGGGCACGAGCGGACGCTGGGGGCCTTTCAGGCCGCGGACTGAGGAGTCGGAGTTGAGGCCAACAACCAGCACGTCGCCAAGGCTGCGAGAGCGGTTGAGCAGCGAGAGGTGGCCCAAGTGCAAGAGGTCGAAGCAACCATTGGTGAAGACGATGCGGGAAGTGTCGGAAAGGGTGTTGCGCAGGGCGCGGAAGGCTTCTCTGTCAACGACGAGACCCATGTAATAACCTCCAATGGGGCGGGGCGAAGGCGCCGGGTAGGTAGTGCGACTGGTGTGAACGACGCCGCGGCTCAAGGTACACTAACGTCCGTGAATCGTCAAGAGCGCGGCCGGAGGTGCGGACGTGCGCGGCACCGAATGTTAGGACACGCTTATGAGAGGGATTTCCGTCGAAGATAGTTCCCAAGCCCGTCCCCGCAAAGCCGCCTGGCTCCTGTTCCTGGCGCTATTGTTGCTCTATGCGTCGACTGGCCGGTATTTCATAGACAACATCGATGGCGAAACGATGTATCTGACCACCCGCGCGATCACGCACGGCCGGCTGTGGATCGCGCCGGAGATGACCGCGAAGCTGAACGTCTGGCCCGGCCTGGGCGGCCACAACTACAGCGTACACAGTGTGTTCATGTCAGTCGCCGGCCTGCCGCTGTACTACCTGGGGCTGGCGGTCACGAAACTCGTGCCAGGGCTGCCGGAGGGGCTCATCCTGAGGGCCTTCTGGCTGCTGGGACCGATGCTATACACGGCGGCGACGGGAGCCTGGCTGCTGCTATTGCTGGGGCGGATGGGCTTCGGCTTGCGGCGCAGTGCGGCGGTGGCAGCGGTCTATGGTCTGGCCACCATGGCCTTTCCATATGCCCGCTATTCATTCAGTGAGCCACTCAGCGCGCTACTGACGTTGGGTGCGACGTGGTTCGCGTGGAGGGTATGGGAAGCCAGTGAGGGCAAGGATGCCAGCCGCGGATATGGAGCCGCAGCTTGGTGTGGGGTATTCCTGGGGATGGGGCTGTTGACGCGACACGCCAATGCTGTGATTGTGCCGCTCTACATGGTCTTCCTCCTGGTGGCGGGATGGCGGCGACGGGAGGAGAGCATCTGGGGCCGTTTGGCGCCCACTGCGGTGGCGGCGGCCACGTTCGCTATCGGACTGGCGGCGTGGATGTGGTACAACTACGCGCGATTTGGGCACATCCTGATGACAGGCTCGGAGACTCAGGACTTCGTTCAGATGCAGAAGCCGAACGCCCTGCGTGCCGCGGCGTTCCTGATCTTCAGTCCGGGCAAGGGCCTGTTCTTCTACTGCCCTGTGATGATTGCGGCGACGGCAGGCTTCGTGTGGCTATACAGGCGGCGGCCGCAGTTCACGCTGTTGCTTGGCTCTGTGATCGTCGTCCATACGCTGTTCTACGCGGCTTGGCCGTATTACCTGGGCGACTGGTGCTGGGGGCCACGGTTCCTCGTGGACCTCCTGCCGCTATGGATCATCCCGCTGGCTGCGGTACCCCTGACGCGCCGGAGCAAGCCTGTGGTGGCGGGCCTGGTGGGCCTGTCGCTGGCGGTGCAACTCCTGGCAGTGGGAGTCTTCTACATGCGCTACTTCGACCGCGTGGTCGAGGAGCATGGGCATGTGAACTGGGTCTACCAATCGCCGGAGCGGACGCCGCTTCTGGGGGCGCTGCAGACCGCGCGCGAGCTGCGTTGGTCACGGCTGGACCTGGGGCAAATACTGGCCGGGGCGGCGCGACCAGGCGAAGGGCTCAAGACTGAACTGCGAACTACATTGGACATCTGGCCGGCCTATGCCTGGCGGTTTGGACTGCCATGGGCGGTATGGCTGGTTTGGGCACTGCAGATGGTGGTAGTGGGGTGGCTGCTTTGCAGACTGAGAGCAACCACGCGCTGACCCTTCCCGTGCCTGACGTCTGGGGCGGTGCGATACAGTTTCGGCAAGGAGAGATCTCTGTGTTTATCGACATTCATGTTCACACGCGGTATTTCCCGGGGCCAGAGCGCCTTTGTGGTGGAACCTATGCCACCCCTGAGGAGCTCATGGCAATGCTGAAGCCCCATGGGGTGCAGAAGGCGGTTATCTTGCCCAGCGCCAACCCCGAATGCGCCTTCATCATCGGCGGCATGGGTGACGCGCTGGCAGTGGTGGAGAAGTACCCGGATTTCTTCATCCCCTTCATGAATGTAGATCCGCGGCAGGTTAGCAACTCCCCCGACGCAGACCTGACCCACGTCATGAAGTACTACAAGGAGCGGGGCTGCAAGGGTATCGGCGAGGTCTGCGCCAACCTGCCGTTCGATGACTCCCTGATGGAGAACCTCTTCAAGCACGCGCAGGCCAACGCGCTGCCCCTGTTGTTCCACATGGCGCCCAAGCAGGGCGGGTACTATGGCATAGTGGATCATCTGGGCCTGCCCCTGCTGGAGGGGGCGCTACGCAAGTTTCCGGACCTCACCTTCATCGGACACTCGCAGCCATTCTGGGCGGAGATCAGCGGAGACCTCACCGAAGAAGTGCGAAACAGCTATCCGAAGGGCCCTGTAACCGAGGGCGGGGCGGTCGTGAGGCTCTTCAGGGAGTACCCCAACCTCTATGGCGACCTCTCCCCCGCCGCCGGCAGCGGCTTCAATGCCATCAGCCGTGACCGCGAGTTTGGCTTCGCGTTCATGGAGGAGTTCCAAGACCGCCTGCTGTTTGGGTCGGACATCTGCGACCCGCGCAACCAGTTGACCCTGATCGGGTACCTGAACGACGCAGTGGCCAACGGTGACCTGAGCCGCGAGGCCTATGACAAGATCTGTTACAAGAACGCGGAGAAGGTGCTTGGGATCAAGCTATGAGCGAAACCTACTTCATCGACACGCATGTACATGTCCGGGACCACATCTCACCGGAGCGGCTGAGTGGCGGGACCTATCCCAGCCCGGAGTTGGCGATGGAGATACTCAAGCCGCTGGGCATCAAGCGTGCGGTCATTCTCCCAGGCGTCCACGGGGACGGAGTGCATGACATCCAGGGCAACGGGGAGATTCTGACCATCTGCGAGCGGTACCCGGATTTCTTCATCCCGTTCATGAATCTGGCCCCCTCGCAACTGCAGAACCTGCCGACCACCGACCTCGGCCACCTGATGCGCTTCTACAAAGCCCACGGGTGCAAAGGCATCGGCGAGATGTCCTGCAACGTGCCGCTCGATGACCCGATGCTCATGAACCTGTTCCACCACGCCGAGGAGAACGAGCTACCGCTGCTGTTCCATCTGGGGCACCAGAAGGGCGGCTGCTACGGCCTGATAGACCGGCTGGGGCTGCCGCTTCTGGAGCAGGCACTGAAGAGCTTCCCACGGCTGCAGTTCATCGGCCACTCGCAGCCCTTCTGGGCGGAGATCAGCGGGGATGTGACTGAAGAGCTGCGCCACGGCTATCCCACGGAGCCAGTAGCCCCCGGCGGCCAGCTGGTTGAGCTGTTCCGCACCTATCCCAACCTGTATGCCGACCTCTCCCCCGCCACCGGCGGCAGCGGCTTCAACGCCATCCGGCGCGACCCCGAGTTCGGCTATGCCTTCATGGAAGAGTTCCAGGACCGGCTGCTCTTCGCGACGGATCTGGCAGGCCCCAGCATCGACATGAAGCTGGTGCCGTACCTGGCAGAGGCGGCGGAGCAGGGGAAGATATCGCAGACAGCGTTTGAGAAGATCGCGCACCAGAACGCCGAGAGACTGCTGCGCCTGTAGATGACGCGTAGGTGGGTGCGTCTCGCACCCACAGCTGCCGCATGAGGTAACGGCGATGACAACGCACGAGCGCATGACTCGCGTGTACAACCATGAGAACCCTGACCGGGTGCCCATGCACGACGGCCCCTGGGCCAGCACGCTCGAACGGTGGTACCGTGAAGGGCTGCCTGCGGGCGTCGGCCCCCGAGAGTTCTTCGGTTGGGACTTCCTCGCCGGCTTCGGCACCGACAACAGCCCCCGCTTCCCCCTCGAGACCGTCGAGGAGACCGAGGAATATCGCATCCACACTACCCACTGGGGCGTGACCATGCGAAATTGGCGGCACCGGGGGAGTGTGCCGGAGTTCCTCGACTTCGCCATCACCCGCGAGACCTGGCCGGAGATCAAGGAGCGCATGACCCCCGACCCGGAGCGCGTGAACTGGAAGCTGCTCGAGCACAACTTCCACCTCTGGCGCGAGCAGGGCGCCTGGATCACCGGCGGGGCGTGGTTCGGCTATGACGTCATGGCAAGCTGGGTCGTCGGCTATGACCGCACCCTCATCGCCATGGCGGACGATCCCGAATTTGTGCAGGACTTCATCAACACGTGCCTTGAACTGGACCTGGCGCTGCTCGGCATGGTCTGGGACAAGGGCTACCACTTCGACTGCGTTCGCTGGCCCGACGACATGGGATACCGCAACGGGCTACTTTTCTCCAAGGACATGTACCGGCGGCTGATCAAGCCCGCGCAGAAGCGGATGATCGACTGGGCGCACGAGCGCGGCCTGAAGACCATGCTGCACTCCTGCGGCAACATCATGGACCTGATCCCTGACCTCGTCGAGATCGGCCTCGACAGCCTCAACCCCCTCGAACAAAAGGCGGGCATGGACGCGCTCAAGCTCAAGCGCGAGTACGGCGACAAGCTCGTCCTCGAAGGCGGCATTGACGTCCGCAACATGACCGACGGGGCAAGGATCGAAGAGGAAATCCGGACCAAGCTCGAGGTCCTCAAACAGAACGGCGGATACATCTTCCACAGCGACCATTCAGTGCCGGAGGATGTGAGCTTCGCGGACTTCTGTCGCGTTACCGAACTGGCCCGCTACTACGGCCGCTACTAGCCTCGCCGTGTGGAGCGCGGGCATCCCTGCCCGCGGCCGTCCGCCGCCCCGACGCCGTTGCCGTAGCCGTGTGGAGCGCGGGCATCCCTGCCCGCACGCCGTTATCACCGATGAACTTCCGCCTCCTCACAGACAGAGCAGCCGGAGCAAATCGCTCCGGCTGCTCTCTTTCTTGCCCCTAATCTCTTCTACTGCAACGCCTTGGCTATCTGCGGCTGCGCGTCTTCCCACTCTGATACCATGCCGGCAAAAGCGTTAAAGATGCTCTCGGCAGCGACACCCTCAGCGGCGACAAGGGTCCTCCACCTGCAGCCGACTTCATTGTCATAGTCTATGTAGAGGTGCGTGAAATTCTGCTCGTCGTTAAGCTTGTTCATCACCTCAAGCACGTCAGCCCGCTTTGCTTTCGGAACAGACATCTTGGGGAAGAGCTCAATTACAACCATGCGTTCCGTGAGTGTGCCCTGTGCGTCTAGGGCATGGGGCACGCACCAGATGCAGGCCCCGAAGTCCGGGACGTTCTCTGCATCTACTTCCATCGCAAGCGTCATGCCGCCCTTGCCGTCTTCGTCCGGGACGATGTCGAAATCCAAGTCATGTGCATCCTTCATGAACCTCGCAATCGCCTTCTCCATGTCACCTTCTTTTTGGGTGACCTGAAGCATCACAGGCGCGGCCACGGCGGCGACAGCAGCCAGACACGTCATCGCGATCAGCAGACTACGGCAGAAGCTGGTCATCACACGCTCCTCCTGGTTGTGCCGCCATGGCGACGGGCTCTAGACGACCGGAACCTCGCGGCCCTCTTCCCCACTCTTGTAGATCGCGTCGAGAATGCGCTGGGTGATCAGGGCCTGCTCGCCGGGGACAGGCGAGGGCTTGCCATGCTTGATCGCATCGACGAACGCGCGTACTTCCTCGCGGTGACCGGCGGGATCGGGGTACTTGAAGATCTCGGGCAGCACGCGCTCGAGGGTACCCTTGCGCTCGGTGACCATGGCGAGAGGCTCATACTGGCAGCCACCCTTCTCGCCGCAGACGGTGATGTTCATCGGCGCGGTCGGGATGTTGAGGGCCCAACTGCACTCCAGGGAAATGGTGGCGCCGTTATTGAAGCGGATGAGGCTGCACGAGAAGTCATCCGGCACCGTGTACTGCTTGGGAGCGAAGGGCACCAGCGGGCTCTTCTTGCTGGCGATCTTGTTGTACACGCCTGCCGAAACGCTCACCGGCTCCGGGAACCCCATGAGCCACAGCGCCAAGTCCAGCACGTGAACTCCGAGGTCGTAGATCGGGCCGCCTTGCGAGAGTTCTTTGCTGACAAATCCCAGGCGGGCAGGGATGCCACGGGTGCGCAGATATTGCGCCCGAGCCCAGTAGATATCGCCGATGTCGCCGTTGTCCACCCACTGCTTCATCATCGCGCCGGCTTTGAAGAAGCGCAGCGTCTGGCCGATCATGAGCAGCTTGCCGGCTTTTTTGCTGGCCGCAATCATCTTGCGGGCCTGGTCGGCGCTAACGGCGATAGGCTTCTCGCAGAGCACGTGGCAACCAGCCTTCAGGGCATCAATGGTGGGCTGGAAGTGCCAGGAGTTGGGGGTGCAGACGGACACGATGTCGAGATTCTCTTTAGCGAGCATGTCGTGGTAGTCGCTGTAGCAGTTCTTGACGTCCAGCGATGCGGCCAGCGCGCAGGCATCGAGCGCGTCCCGCGAGACATCCGACGCCGCCACAATCTCGACCTCGTCCTTGAGCGCCTGGTAAGCAGGCAGGTGGGCGCCACGGCAGATGCCGCCGGCACCGATGAAACCGACACGTAACTTGGACATAGCGTTAGCCTCCGGAAAGAACACTTGTGTAGCAGACTGCCGAGCGGGACTTCCACCGACTGGTGTAGGTTCCGAGTCTCGGGGGAGAAGACCTTTGCGCGAGGAGGGTTCTACCTGGCGCGTCTCAGGTAGACAGTCTCCTGAGGGAAAGCGTAGAGCCAGTCCTGCGGCGGCTGCCAACCAAGCAGACCGCTTAGCGGCGCGCGCCGTTCAGAGACGATGGCCGGGAGGTAGTTGGTGCGCAGGAAGGCCATGAAAGCCTCTGCATTGGGGTTGCGCACTCGCAACGCATCCCGGATTTCGAAGTTCGACAGCGCAAACACGAAGGGCTGCTCGCGCTGAAGAGAGGCCGGATCAAGCCCCGTCACCAACAGGGGGCGTACAGGCGCCTTGAACTGGCCCCAGAAGGGGTTGCCGCGGAGGGCCTGTCCGCCGTTGCAGCGATCAACCGGGGGAGCGTTGAACCATGGCTCCCAGGCGAGGCCCACGGGACGGTCAGGAGGGGCCACCTGTCTGATGGTGCGCAGCGCAACGTCGCGTGGATCCGGCTCCTGGCGCAGTGATTGCGCCATCCACAGCGAGGTGCCAAGAGCGGCGACAAGGCAGGCGCCTGGCAAGAGTACGCCGATAAGGCGTACCTCAACGCGGCGCCGGTAGAGACTTGCGGGAGCGGCTGCGAGGAGCAGCGCAATGACCGGCAGGAGCGCGACTTCATAGCGGCCGTAACGAACGTTTGCCATTGAGATCATGGCGAACCAGCAGGCACCAAACACCACTACTCCAAGCGCAGGCCGCCACAGGCGCCTAACCGTGATCCCGGCCAGGCCCATCAGTGCGATGAGCGCTCCGCCGCCGGTGACCAGGAACAGGCCCAGACTGTGGAACAGCCAGCCGTTGGGGTCGGCCGAGCGCGCGGGCTCCTCCCCAACCTGCATGTGCTGCATCTCGAAGAGAATATCCCGGCGGGCGCTATCCCAGTCGAGGAGGGTGTAGGGAGACGTCAGTATGAAGGCTGCGGCGGCCATGACGAGCATGGCCAGAGGCTGCACGGCGACGAGGCGCACGGTGCCCTCTTCGCCTTCCCGGCGCGCAACGAAATGAGCTATCAATGGCGCGATCAGCACGATCGCGCCATTGTACTTCGTGGAGGCGGCAAGTCCTGCGAACAGCCCCGCAAGCAGGTAGTCGCGGGTGAGGGGCCGCCGCCCGATCCTGACCGCGTAAAGCAACGCGAG
>JBDKRC010000191.1:0-12755 GCA_039683575.1 Armatimonadia bacterium
CCACGAAGAAACATACTTGCCGATCAGATCGTCTGTCATGCCCCAAGCATAACGCAAACCTAGACAAATGTCTAGACTCCTTCTGCAGAAAAAACGAAGACCAATTGTCAAAGTGCGAAATAGGAGAGGATGCCGCTCGTACGGCTTGAGACGGTCGTGTTGCTATTCGTACAGCCCTTGGCGAGACGTTTTGGCGTGCGTCGTGCCGCCCGGCTGGAAGCCGGGCTCTATTGGCGTTACCTCGCGGCAGGATGCCGCTCGTACGGCCTTACTCAGTCCGTGACGTCCGTCCACTGGCCGGTCCCGGCGCTTTGGCGGATGGCTTCGTCTATGGCCTGGGTCTTCACGCCATCGTAGAGGGTCGCGTTGCCCAGGCGGCTTTCGGTGACGGCGCTCAGGAAATCATAGATGCAGTGGGCGTGGAAGCGCATCCAGCCGATTGGGAGCTTGGGGGAGGGGAGGGCGTTGGGCTTCGGGTAGCGCTGGATGCACTCGATCTGGGTCCAGCCGCGCCGACCGCCGAGGTCGGCTTCGGGGACCGTGGCGTCGTAGGCGTACAGGTAGTTCGGGTCCATCATGTCGAACTTCAGCGCGCCCTTTTCGCCGTAGATTTCGAAGGTCAGGCCGTCCTGGGTGCCCGTGGCGAAGCGGGAAGCCTCGATGAAGCCCAGGGCGCCGTCTTGCATGCGGGCCTGGAGGGCTACGTAGTCGTCTACCTCAACCGGAACCATGTCGGCCGAGCCCTTGGCCGCGGGGCGCTGTTTGACGAAGGTCTCGGTCGTGGCGCGGACGGACTGGTAATCGCCGATGACATAGCGGATAAGGTCGATAATGTGGCTGCCGAGGTCGCTCAGGGCGCCGCCGCCGGCTTCCTTGGAGAGACGCCAGGAGAGGGGCCGGGAGGGGTCGGTGTAGCCAGCGTGGTAGTAGGTGGCGCGGAAGTGGTAGACGCGGCCAAGGAAGCCCTCCTGGACAAGCTGGCGGGCGCGCATGGTGGCGGGGATGAAGCGCATGTGGAAGGCCATGCCGTGCGTGAGGTGCGAGTGGGCGGCGGCGGCAGCGGCGATCTCGCGGGCACAGTCGAGGGTGGTGGTCAGCGGCTTGTCGCAGTAGACGTGTTTGCCCGCCTCGAAGGCGCGGAGGATCTCGTCGTGGTGCAGGTCGTTGGGGGTGGCGATGTCTATGACGTCAATGGCGGGATCGTCGAGCAGGGCCTGGAATTCCGTGGTGCCGTAGTCGAAGTCGCCCAGTTCGGCGGCCGCGGCAGCCGTGTTGGCCTTGCTGGTGCAGACGCCGAGCATCTTCACCTTCGCCGGTGCGGGGTTGTAGAAGAGCGGGAGGTTGCGGTAGCCGTAGAGATGGACCTTGCCGATGAAGCCGAAGCCAACGATGCCGACGCCGAGTTGCATGTGGATCACCTGTGTTTGGGGCTGTGGAGGAGGGAGGTTCGGCGTGGAGAGGGGGAGGTCCTTCACGTGAGGGGCGGGTGGGAGGCTGACGCCCCTTCGGGGCTCAGGGTGATTTGCTGCCGGGTACCAGGGCCTTGCGGCCCTGGTTAGAGGCCGGACGGCCCTTCGGGCCTGACGGCAACGGCAAAGGCAACGGCGGGCGGGCAGGATGCCCGCGCACCTACGGCTAGGCCACGACCAACGGCCAACGGCTACGACCACGGCCAACGGCTACGGCAGGGCCGGATGACCACTTGAGGCTGTGGTCATTCGGCCCCTCCTTGCGGAGACGGCTCGGAGGGGTTTGCAGGAAACGGAGAAGGTATGTAGAATGGTGCCTGACCGGCTTTCAACGATGAGAGGATGAGCTTGTGATGAGTGACGCTTTTGAATTGATCGAACCGTTTTTCACGCCGCCGCTGGACACGGATTTCCGGCCGGCCGTTTTGGCCAACCATGCCTTTGTGGCAGCTTGCAAGGATTCCGGGCAGTGCGAGCCGCTGAAGATCGCTCTGGTGCGGGCGGATGGATCCGTTTCGACGTATGAGACCGTGTGCTACTCCGAGGGCCATCCGAGCTTCCGTGCCAACATGCAGTATGTCGAGCGGCTGGTGAAGTTCCTGCTGTGGCAGAAGGGCGGCTGGAAGGTCATCATCGGCGGGCCGCAGCCCGTTGGCGAGTACATCAAGGGCGTCTATTCGGCCGACGGCGAGCAGGCTTTTGACTTTGAGTTCATGGGCGGCGTGTACGAGCATGAATTCACCGTGGAGATCACCGACGCGGCGAGCGTGCCGGACACCAGGGAAGACACCATGCCCCTCGGGCGGCATCTGGATGGCTGCCGGATTGGCATCGACCTCGGCGGCAGCGACTACAAGCTGGCCGCAGTGAACAATGGTGAGGCAGTCTGGGCCGACGAGTTCCCGTGGGACCCCAAGACGCAGACCGATCCCGCGTATCACTATGAGCGGATCATGGCGGGGCTGAAGGAAGCGGCTTCGAAGCTGCCGTGCGTGGATGCCATCGGCGGCAGCGCGGCTGGCGTTTGGATCAATGACCGCGTGCGCGTGGCGTCGCTGTTCCGCGGCATTCCCAAGGACCTGTTCAACTCGCAGGTCAAGGACATGTTCGTGAAGATCGGCGAGGAGTGGGGCGTGCCGCTGACCATCGTCAATGACGGTGAAGTGACCGCGCTGGCCGGGTCGATGGACATGGGCGTCAACGCGGTGCTCGGCATTGCGATGGGCACCAGCGAGGCGGCAGGGTATGTTACGCCCGACGGCAACATCACCAGCTGGCTGAACGAGCTGGCCTTCGCGCCGATTGACTACTCCCCGAATGCACCGGCAGACGAATGGTCCGGCGACAAGGGCTGTGGCGTGCAGTACTTCAACCAGACCGGCGTGGCCCGCATGGCCGAGGCGGCGGGGATTGAGTTCGAAGAGGGTCTCGGCCTGCCCGAGAAGCTGGTCGTGGTGCAGAAGCTCATGGCGGACGGCGACGAGCGCGTCGTGCCGATCTATGAGACCATCGGCACATGGTTCGGGTATGCGCTGGCGCACTATGCGGACTTCTATGATGTGGGATACTGCCTGATCTTGGGCCGCGCAACCAGCGGCGATGGCGGGCAGATCATCCTCAGCGAGGCCGAGAAGGTCCTGGAGGGCGAATTCCCGGAATTGTACGACAAGATCAAGCTGTCCATCCCTGACGAGAAGAGCCGGCGGACGGGGCAGTCAGTGGCGGCGGCGAGCCTGCCGGCGATCCCGAAGGCCAAGTGCGGTTGTGGGTGTGGGTGCGGGAAAGGCTAGGCGAGAAGGACAGGATGGACAGGATGGGGACGGCGATTGACAGGATGTAAGGATAGAAGGATGGGGAGGATGGGAAGGGGGACGAGGTGGGGTCTGAGCCGGATGATCCGCGCATCCATAGAAGCGCTGTCGCCCCTTCGGGGCTCAAAGGCATAGTGACCATGGCACCAGGGCCTTGCGGCCCTGGCTAGATGCTTGACGGCCCTTCGGGCCTGATGGCGAGAGACGACCAGAGGCGGGCAGGGATGCCCGCGCTCCACACGGCGAGAGACGGGTTACCCTACGGGGGCGCAACTTGTGTGCGCCCCTTTTTTATGGAGGAGATGGCCATGATTGGTGACCGGGTTCTGATCGGAGCCAGTGCCGGGCCGGGGGTTGCCGGGCTTCAGGTTGTCGAGGGGCTGCGGCTGGGGAATTGCGTGCTTTGTGATCTGCCCAATGACCTGCAGGAGGGGCTGGCGATGGCGCGGTTTTGCCGGGAGCGGCAGATCGTGCTGTTTCTGTCGGAGCTGGTCTTCCGGGGCAGCAAGGACCTGTGGCGGCCGAGTAAGCAGCGGCTGGCGCGGGAGGAGTGTTTGTCGCGGGAAGAGATCAACTCGATCATCGCCGAGGCCGGGGAGTGGTATGGGGGCAGAATGACCATCGGGGAGTCGGGCGGGGTGCTTTACTGGCCGAAGCACTACCTGCGGCGCGGGGCGGAGGTGGCCTTTGTGAGCCTGCCGGAGTGCGAGACGATGCTGGAGGCGCGGGAGGCTTACGTCGAGTACCTGAAGGACTTCATTGACTTTGAGCGGGAGAGCGTCAGCGACGGGCCGTTGATGAATGTGGACTCGAGCCTCGTATTCAAATATCACGCCGAGGCGGGGATCGATGTGTTTTGCCATGAGGCGCTGCCAGGGGACCCGCACCGCATGCAGGCGGCGATACGCGGGGCGGCGCGGGCGTATGGCAAGCCGTGGGGGACGCATATCGCGATGGGGTGGTATGGTGGAGTAACGGTGGATAAGCTGTGGATGAAGCGGTGGAAAAGCAGTGTATATCATTGCTATCTCACAGGGTCGGAGTTCATCTATCCCGAGAGCGGGCATCTGGCGCTGACCGAGCATCAGACGCAGAAGCGCTATGAGCCGCTGAGTGAGGAGATGCGGGAGGCGCGGCGGATACTGCGGGAGGCTTACCAGTTTTCGCTGGTGCATACGCGCCCGGCGGGCGGGCCGAAAGTGCGGCTGGGAATCGTGTATGGCTATGGGGACGGGGCGCCGGGGCTGTGGAACCCGTATGCGTGGGGGCAGACGCATGAGGAGAAGTGGCTGGCGGGGGCGCCGGAGGCTGGCTGGGAGCTGGTAGATGGGCTGCACCGGCGGGAGGAGTGGAGCAACTACAGTGTGCAGGGAGAGGTGGACTGGTCGGGCAACCCGCCGTATGGGCAGTATGATATCGTGCCGATAGAGGCCGAGGTTGAGGTGCTGAAGCGGTACGGGTGCCTGGTGTTTGTGGGGTGGAACACCATGACCGAGGAGATCTATGGGAAGCTGAAGGAGTACGTGGCGGGAGGCGGGCGGCTGCTGATGTTCCTGCCGCAGCTTCGGGAGGACGCGGATCGCGGGGCAAAACCGGTGCTGTATGCGAACGGAGACTTCAGCGACCTGTTTGGTGTTAGGGTGACAGGAAAGGGCACGAAGGACGTGCGCGGGGTGAAGTTCCTGGCGCAGTCGTCGGTGCCGGAGTACCGGTTGCCGGTGGCGGATGTCCAGTGTGACCCGCGGTTCCTCGGCAACTTCACGCCGGCGGGGCTGGAAGTGACGACAGCGCGGGTGCTGGTGGGGCATGACGTGCTGTTTGGAGCGGAGGCGGAGCAGCTTGCGCGGCAGCCTGTGGTGGTGGAGAATAAGGTCGGGGACGGCCTGGCGATGCTGGTGACGCTGTTTGAGTACCCGGCGGATGAGGCGGTCGTGGGGCTGACGCGGGAGCTACTGCGGGTGGTGTCGGCGGGCGAGCAGGGGGAAGTGCGGGTGCTGGGGAGCGACCGGGTGCGGTGGGCGGTGTATGAGGCGCCGGAGGGGGCGCAGGTGCTGTACCTGCTGAATACCGACCCCGATTGCGCGGCGCCGGTGCGGGTGTGGGTCGAGGGGCGGCTAAGCGAGGAGTTCACCGTACCGGCCAACGAGATGGTGGTGGCGTACCGGCTGGGCGAGGTGCTGGTGGTGGCGGAGGACAAGTGCGTGGAGCTACAGCGGTGGGAGGGGAACGAGGGGGAGGTTGAGCTGTCCGTATATAGTGTGCGCGGGCAGGCGCTGGGGGTGCATAGTGTGGGTGACGAGGCGCGGGTGGTGAAGGTGAACGGGACGGCAGTGGCGGTTGGCGCGGGCGAGGCGGCGGAGGTTGAGATCGAGCGGCGGGAGGCGCCGGGTGGGGCGGGGTATGCGGAGGACTTCCTGGTGGAGCCGGAGTTGGGTGTGGAGATCGATCCCAAGACGTCGTATTGAGGGATCGATGAGGCAGGATTCCCTGTGCCCGATAGCGAAATGGGCGAATCGTCAGGTAGCCGGGAGTGGTCGCGATCGGTGATTGCTCGTACAGAGGGGGCTAGTGAGAGAAGTCGCGGCGACCGCCCAGGCAGTCGCACGGCGATCGCTCGTACAAATGGAAAATCGCGGTCTGGTGACCGCTCCTACAGGCAGCCGTGTTGGCTGTCAGGCGGCCTTGTTGGCTGTCTATGATTGAACTTCGGAAAGTGGTGTTTGAGATGCAACTAAAGAATTCGGGCGCTCAGCTTTTTGTTCCTGATGGCACTGAGGCTGGCGCCGCTATCGCGCGGACTACCGAGATGGCGATCATGGCCCATCAGGATGACATCGGCATCGGCGCGATGTATGGCATTTTGCAGTGCTTCGGCAAGACCGACGCATGGTTCTCCGGCATGTGCGTGACCAACGGCGCCGGCAGCCCGCGTGATGATCTGTATGCGGACTACACCGACGAGCAGATGCGCCTGGTTCGGGCCGAGGAAGAGAAGAAGGCGGCGTTTGTGGGCGAATACGGGACCTGCTTCCTGCTCGACTACCCGAGCTCGGCGGTCAAGGACGCGGCGAACCCGGACCTGACGGCAGAGCTAGTGGAGATTCTCAAGGCCGCGAAGCCGAAGGTCATCTATACCCACAACCTCGCGGACAAGCATGACACCCATGTGGCCGTGGCGCTGCGGGTAATCGCGGCCTTGCGGCAGCTTCCGGCGGACGCTCAGCCCGAGGCCGTGTGGGGCTGCGAGGTCTGGCGCGATCTGGACTGGATGACTGACGATGACAAGGTGCTGCTGGACTGCACGCCGCATGAGAACCTGGCGGCGGCGGTTATGGGCGCGTATGACTCGCAGATCTGTGGCGGCAAGCGGTACGACCTGGCGACGGCCGGGCGGCGCAAAGCCCACGCGACGTACTTCGCCAGCCACGGCGTTGACGCCAGCCAGTCGCTGAACTTCGGGATGGACCTGACGCCGCTGATCAAGGACGCAAGCATGGCTCCGGCAGACCTGCTGGCCCAGTACATCAAGAGCTTCACGGACGAAGTGATGGCCCGCGTCGCCAAGATGAGCTAGGGTTCATTGAGTCTCGTTCAGCGATTCCGGCATGCAGAGCATGCCTACCACGCGAACAACAGGCGTGCCTTCTTTGCAGGGCACGCCTGATTTGTTCATGGGGAGAGTTCATGTGAAACTCGTAGAAGCCGCCGGGACACCGCGGCAGATCGGACTGGCGACGGGTGAACACCTGCGCGAGGAGATTCGCGAGACGCTTGACGTATTCGATGAGCGGGGGCGGCCCGCTGAGTTTGAGCAGCGGTTGCCGGAGTTTGTGGCGGCGGCGCAGCGGCAGGTGCCGCTGGTCATGGAGGAGATGCAGGCGACGGCGGAGGGGGCTAACCTGCCGCTGGATGATATCTACCGACTGAATTTCCCGCTCTATGCCAACGAGTTGGTGATTGCGGAGGGCTGCACGAACATCGTGTTTGCAGGCGGGCCGGACGGGCCGGTGTGGGGGAAGAACAATGATGGGCTGGCGAAGCAGCGGCGGCTGCCACCGTGCGCGCGACTGGTGCGGCGGGAGGGCGCGATTCCGCTGCTGACCTTCACTTTCTGTGGGATGGTCGCGACGCTGGACGGGATGAATGCGGCGGGACTGGCCGTTGGGCATTCGTCCGTGGGAAGTGTGTTTCAGCAAAGCGACCGGCATGTGCCGATTCGGCTGTGGGGCTATGAGGGCATGTTGCGCTGTGGCGGCACGGCGGAGTTTGTGAACCACATGGCGGCGGTGCCGACGCGAGACAAGGGGTATGCGATGGTGTGCGTGGACCGCGAAGGCGTCACCTGCTCGATCGAGGCGCCGGTGCCGCTGGTGCAGGTGCGGCGGGCGCGGCATCCAGCGGGGCACATGCACTGCGTGAACTGCTACCAGCTTCCGGCGCTGGCCGAGGCGGATCGGCGGACGCCGGAGGGGAAGGCCAATGCGCAGGCGCGGTGGCGGATGCTTGATGAGTGGCTGGAGCAGAGTGGGGACCTGGGCATGGGGGCGATGCGAGGGCTATTGCAGCACCATGAGGAGCCCGCGATCTGCCGGCATGGCGTGAAGGAAGAGAGCCTCACGGAATACTCGATGATCGGGCTGCCGCAAAGCGGGCTGGTGTACTACCGGCACGGGTTTGCCTGTGAGGGGGAGTTCGAGGTCGTTAAGGTGTGTTAGCGCGGGGTGAACTGGCTAAGGTCGTAGATGGCGAGTTGCTGCTCCAGGGCGGCCACCTTGTTGACCATGTTCTCGAAGCCGTTTTCACCGAACAGCTTGTGCTCTCGTTCCTCGAATTGATCTCCGAGGTTGGCATAGCTTGAGGGGTCGAGCAGTTCGGTGAACTCCCGGAATACAACCGTCTCCTCGCGCGCGGCGTGAGGGCGGTACATGCGAATGAACTCGTGGATCAGGGGGCTGAGCTGGTTGCTGGACTGTGGGCCCGGGGACCTGGTGAGGTCCGTGATCTGCGAGGTGAGCTTGCGACCGGCGACATGCTGAGCGCGCAGAGTGCTCATGAGAGCAACCCCACGTTTCGCCTTCTCAAAGACTGGAAAGACGTACTCCTCCTCCAGCTTCTCATGGTAAGCCTCGATGAAGGTCCGTATGATCTCAGCACTCGCAGCAATGATGGGCAGCGCTGACTGACCCGCGCGGGTGCGGCGATCGGCCTCTTCGTATATCAGCAGCACTCGCTCCAACAAGCCATGCTCGCGCATGAGGTCCTCGCCGGGAGTGACAAGCTCCTCGGGGGCCTCGCCTTCTCTGCGGCTCTCCGCCAGGCTCGTGGGCGTGGTGCGGCGGCTGCAGCCGCCGATGAGGAGGCCGGCGCCCGCCAGCGCTATGGAACTCATGAAGCAGCGGCGATCAGTGGGATTCCCCATGGCTGGAAGGACGAGGTCGTGCTGAGGGGGGTTCAAGACGGCGAGGTGGTCGCTTCGGGCGTGATGGCCGAGGGGCGCGTGAGCACCGCCAGCAGGATCACGCCGAGGAGCGATACTGTCCCAGCCACCGTGAAGGCCACCGTAACGCCGTAGACGGCCCACAGGGCGCCAACCGCGGCGCTGGCTACGAGCTTGCCGAGACCGTTGACCAGGGCGAGGGTGCCGAAGCCCAGGGCGCGCTCGTGCTCGCGCAGGAAATCCGCTGCGAAAGCCTTCTCCACTGCCTCCTGATTCCCCGCCGTCACACCCGCAAGAGCAAAGACTGCCACCATGAGGGGGAACGTGGGGCTGCCGCCGTACGCGATCAGGAAGGCGACGACAACGCCGCAGGTGTAACCGCCCACGAGCAGCCACCGGCGGCCCCAGACGTCGCTGAGGGCGCCGCTGACGTATGAGACGGCGGCATCTACGACATTGTAGCCGGCGTAGAAGAGAATCGGGGTGAGGACGCGCGGGTCGGCGAGGTTGGCAGTGAAGTCCACCGCGCCGCCGAGGGCCCAGAGGATGAGGAGGGTATTGGAGTAGTCGCCGAGGGCGAAGACGGCGATGGCGAAGAGGAAGCGCTTGAAGCCGCCCGGCATCTTGTGCAGGCGGGTGAAGAACTTGGGATGGCTCTCTTGCGGCTCGCGGGGCTCCTCGCGCACCAGCAACCACACCACAGCGGAGGCGATAAGGCCGGGGATGATGGCTAAAGCAAGAATGTGGCGCAGGGGGAAGAGCAGGTAGAGCAGCAGCACGGCGAGGAGAGGGCCGATGACGGCGCCGGCGGCGTCGGCGGCGCGTTCGAGGCCGAAAGCTTTGCCGTAGTCGCTCGATTCGACGCCGTCGGCCATCAGGGCATCGCGCAACGGGCCGCGGAAACCCCGGCCGAACCAGGCGGCGCCGCGACCGATGAGGACGTGTAGCCAGCTTCCGGCCAAGGCGTAGGAGCCGATGCCGAGGGTGGTGAGGAGGTAGCCGCCGCCGGTGAGCCACTTGCGCTGCCGAAGGCGGTCGCCGACGCCGCCACCCCAGAGCTTGCCGAGGCTCATGACGAAGGTGGCGACGCCTTCGATGAGGCCGAGGGCGGCGGCGCCGCCGGACAGGGAGGCTACGAACACCGGTAGGACGGCCGTGCCCATCTCGTGGGAGATGTCGGAGAAGAGGCTGGTGGCGCTGAGAGCGGCGACGGTGCGGTTGAGCCAGCGGCGGCGGGGCATGGACAGTACCTCAAACCTGTTTGACGGGGCGAGAACCCGCCTGTTCGGTGAAGGCGGAGTCTTTCCTGCCGCCGCCGCTGCTGCAGGCGACTTCGCTCAGCGGCGCTGGAGCCCCGGAGCCGGGCATTGCCTGACAAGCCGCTCCGCCAGACGGTTGTCTGTGTAGTTGGCGTCGCCCTTCCGCCAGTCTCGCGCACTCAAGGTCTCTGTGATCTCGTCGACCATATCGTTGTATTCCTCCAGCAGACTTTCCGATCCAGCCACATAGTCAAGCAGCGGGGAAGCCTCTTCCAGTTCAAGCAGCGCACCCTCGTAATCGCCCTCAGCATAGGCAAAACGTGCAGCCGCCATGGCCTCCTGCACACAGGCGCTGCTGCTATCCTGGTTATCCCAGTCCTCGAGGCCGAGTTCGGACCGATACTCAGCCTGTAGGTCAGTGAAGCAAATCTCAATGATCTTCCCATAGTGTCCAAACATTTTGCCGTCTATCCTTTCTATGCTCATCAGTACTCAAACGCAGACATCCGTTTCGTCGGGGGCGCGGCCGGAGTGGGGAGCTAGAGCCGAGGCCGCGCGTGGAAGCAGTTTTCGCCGCGCTGGCGGGCAGCTTCGAACTCGTCACGCGTGACGGGGCTGAGGGCGGTCACGCGCTTGATGCCGGCGATAGCCTTGCCGTGATTGGCGTACAGATCGGCAACCGGCATGAAGGTGGAGACATAGCGGGCCTCGTATTCGGTGTGCCCGCGGCCCAGGTGCCCACGAGCGACCTGAAGCCGGAAGTAGGACGGAGACTTGACGGATTCGGCGGTGACTGACATGGGCGTTTCCTTTCTGCCCGGGCAGGCCGGGCGCTACGGGTTGTCCAGGTACGAAAAGGAGCCGGTCCCATACGGAACCGGCTCCTCGTGGCCGAAGTGTTGCTTCGGTTCTCAGCAGAAGCGTCTACAAACGGTGGCGCAACTTACGGGTCTCGGGTCGAGCGAGTTTGCTCGCGTTCTGCCCCAGTATGACTGAATGCGCCGGACTGCACTCCGGGGCGCGAAATGATGGCGATTAAGTGGCCATACACGCTGTTATTGGCACTCTCGTGAAGAATGTGGCGCTTTCGCCACAAAGACCCCGCATAACTTGAGGTAACCATAATAAACTGATTTGACATAACTCTTCACGGCCTGGAATTGCGCTCTCTGATGCCTGATCAGTACGCACAAAAAAACTCCTCCGGCGGTTGCCGGAGGAGTTCTGTGGTTCTTGGGCGACCCCAGATCCGTAGGTTAGCTCAGCAAGGCCTTGGCCTTTTCGACGACGTTTTCGACTGTGAAGCCGAAGTTGGCGAAGACTGTCTTGGCCGGAGCGGAAGCGCCGAAGTGGTCGAGGCCTATGACGGCGCCCTTGCTGCCGACGTACTTGTACCAACCCATGGTGCTGCCGGCTTCTATGGCGAGGGTCGGGACGGCGCAGGGCAGAACACTGCAGCGGTAGGCCTCGTCCTGCTTGTCGAAGAGCTCGACGGCGGGCATGGAGACGACGCGGGCGGCGATGTTCTGTTTGGCTAGCTCTTCCTGCGCCTTGATGGCCAGCTCAACCTCGGAGCCGGTGGCGAGGAGGACCAGTTGCGGCTCGCCCTGGGCCTCGGAGAGGATGTAGCCGCCGCGCTTGACCCCGTCCTTGACCGGGTACCTGGCGAGGTCGAGGGTGACGAGGTTCTGGCGGGTGAGGGCCAGCAGGCAGGGCTCGCGGCGCGAGATGGCGAGCTTCCAGCATTCGGCGGTCTCGTTGGCGTCGCCGGGCCGGTAGACAGTGAAGCCAGGGATGAGGCGCGCGGCCCAGAGGTGCTCGACGGGCTGGTGAGTCGGGCCATCTTCGCCGACGCCGATGCTGTCGTGGGTGTAGATGAAGATCGAGTGGCACTGCATAAGGGCCGAAAGGCGCATGGCGGGCCGGGCGTAGTCGGAGAAGACCAGGAAGGTCGCGCCGTAGGGGATCAGGCCGCCGTGGAGGGCGAGGCCGTTGACGATGGCGGCCATGGCCAGCTCGCGGACGCCAAAGTGGATATTGGGGCCGCAGCAGATGCAGTCGGTGCCGTATTCGCCGCAGTCCTTGAGGTTGCTCTTGTTGGAGGGCGCGAGGTCGGCGGAGCCGCCGATCATGTTGCCGAGGCTGCGAGCGAGGGCATTGAGGACGAGGCCCGAGGCGTTGCGGGTGGCGTCGGCCTTCTCGGCGCTGAACTCGGGCACGTTCGCATCCCAGTTTTCGGGCAGTTCGCCCTTGATCTGCTTTTGCAGTCGCGCGGCGGCATCGGCGTTCCTGGCCTCAGCCTTCTGCAGCAGGCTCTGCCATTCGGCCTGCAGCTTCGCGCCGCGGGCTCCGGCTTCTTTCATGTGCGCGGCGGCTTCGGCGGGGACGTGGAAGGTCTCGGCGGGCCAGCCGAGCTTGGCGCGCGTCGCGGCCATGGCCTCGGCGCCGAGGGGCTCGCCGTGGGCGCCGGCGGTGTCCTGCTTGGGGCTGCCGAAGCCGATGTGGGTCTGCACGACGATCAGAGACGGCCGGTCGTCGAGCTTGGCCTGGTCGATGGCGGCGCTGATGGCGTCCACGTCATTGCCATCCTCGACCGTCAGCACGTGCCAGCCGTAGGCCTCGAAGCGCTGCGGGACGTTCTCGGTGAAGGAGAGGTCCGTGCGACCCTCGATGGAGATCTCGTTGTCATCGTAGAGATAGATGAGCTTGCCGAGCTTGAGGGTACCGGCCAGTGACGCGGCCTCGGAGGCGATACCTTCCATCAGGTCGCCGTCGGAGA
>JBDKRC010000192.1:0-5380 GCA_039683575.1 Armatimonadia bacterium
CGGGGTACAAGCCCCCGCCCTACAGTGGGGAGGCACACCCAACAGATAGCCTACCACCCCACACGTTCCCCCCATTCCTCCCCCGAACCCCTCTCACCTCCCCGTGTCATTCCAAGCAAAGCAAAGAATCCCCTCCCGCCTCCCCAGTGTCATTCTGAGCCCGCACGTACTCGCGCGGCAAGCGAGGAATCCCCCCTCGCGCCTCCCTCCGTGTCATTCTGAGCGAAGCGAAGAATCCCCTCGCTACCCACCCGAGATTCTTCGCTTCGCTCAGAATGACAACCAAATCGCCGTCCCCTTCCCCTCCCTTCTCCTCTCCGCCGTATCCTGCCCATCCGCCGTTATCCTGTCCATCCTGACAAGCCCCTCCCCTTGCCCCCCGCTACCCCTCTCCCGTACAATACCTCCCAACAATGCTCAAACTCACCGTCACCACAAAGTCCGGCCCGGCCCGCGTCGGCCGCCTCACCCTCACTCACGGCACCGTCAACACCCCGGTCTTCATGCCCTGTGCCAGCCTCGCGACCGTCAAGGCCTGCCCCTCGACCCTCGTCGAGACCACCGGCCTCGAGATGCTCGTCGCCAACGCCTACCACCTCTGGCAGCGCCCCGGCCACGAGATCGTCAAGGCCCTCGGCGGCCTGCACAAGTTCATGGGCTGGGACCACCCGATCCTCACCGACAGCGGCGGCTTCCAGGTCTTCTCCCTCGCCAAACCCAAGGACATCACCGAAGAGGGTGTCCACTTCCGCTCCCATATCTCCGGTGAGGCCCTCCTGCTCACCGCCGAGAAGTCCCTCGAGATCCAGAACGCCCTCGGCAGCGACATCGCGATGATCTTCGACGAGTGTACGCCCTACCCCGCCGAAAAGCAGTATGTGGAGGCCTCGCTGCAGCGCACGCTCCGCTGGTCCGAGCGCAGCAAGGCCGCCCACCAAAACCCCCGCCAGGCCCTCTTCGGCATCGTCCAGGGCGGCGTCTACGACGACCTCCGCGCCCAGAGCGCCGAGGGCACCGTTGGCATCGGCTTCGATGGTTACGCCATCGGCGGCCTGTCAGTGGGGGAGAGCAAAGACCAGATGCTGGCGGCCCTTGAAGCCGCCCTGCCCTACCTGCCCGAGGACCAACCCCGGTACGTAATGGGCGTCGGCACCCCCCTGGACATCCTCGAATGCGCCAGCCGCGGCGTGGACATGTTCGACTGCGTCCTGCCCACCCGCATGGCCCGCCACGCCAGCCTCATGACCTGGGACGGCCCGCTGAAGATCAACCGCCTGGAGTTCGCCAAGAGCGACGAGCCCCTCGACGCCACGTGCCGCTGCGGCGCCTGCGAGCGTTACTCCCGAGGCTACCTGCGCCACCTTTTCGTCTGCAAAGAGCCCACAGCGTGGCAGCTACTAAGCCAGCACAATCTAACCTTCTACGCGGACTTCATGACCAAACTGCGCGAGGCGATAACCAACAACACCCTCGACGCCCTCCGCCAAAAGGTAGGAGCCTGGACCACCAGAGAACGCTAGCGCCGCCTCCGTAGGGGCGCACCGTGGTGCGCCCGCAGGCCTCCGCCGTTCGGCGCGGCCCATGCCGTTATCCCCGACCAGAGCACTGGGGACTGACACCAATTTCGCAACCTTCCCTCCAGTTCCATCAGAACCATCATGCGAAATTGGTGTCTGTCCCCAGTGCCGGGTCCAGCCAATCTTCAAGCGTTCTTGTGTAACATGAAGGCGCCTCCGGACACCCCGAAGTACCGCTATCATGCGTCGAATCCATACAATGTCGTCCTGACCACGGCATGAGGCGCCATTCCCTCCCAAACCCATCCCGCCTCGGCAGAGCTCTTGGCTGCCATTGTCATACCTCTAATGGATAGACTTGCGTCTCACAGTCCGCGCCGGCCGGAAGTACGCCACTGCGAAAAACTGGGCGAGGGCAAAAAGCCAAAATGGCTGAAAACAGCCTCTACGTGGCTCTCAGGCCCATTTCCGGCGTTTCACAGATTTCTGGGGCCGCTGGAAGCCCCAGAACCCCACTATTCAACGGATTCCTTAAATAGCCGAGAAGCGGCTCTGCGGGGCTTACGGCGGCGCTGGCGCGATTCTGGGCCCGAAAAGCACCAGCCCCTCCCTTCGGCGCGACGCGCCGAAGGGAGGGGCTGGTTTTGGCGAATCTGTTCTAGATAACTAGACGGATATACTACCACTCACACGCTTATCTACCCCTTTAGCCACTTGTCGAACCAGTCGAACGCCTTCCTTCCGCTGAACTCGTGACCACCGGGGAACTTGTCCACGTCACACCGCTCCGGAACCCCCGCCGCCTTGTAGCAAGCCTTCACCTTGCGGTAGGCTTTCATTGCATCATCCACCAAAAAGCACAGGTCCTGCTCGCCGATTTCGGCCAGCATCGGGCGCGGCGCGATGAGTGAGGCTACGTCGGGGATGTCGCCATACTTGGCCAGAGCGGGCATGTACTGGGCGCCACAGAAGTTGCCGTTCTGATCGAAGGCTCCCTGGATGGTGCTCAGGTAGCACACGATCACACAGGCCTTGATGCGTTCGTCGAGCGCCGACACATAGGTCGTCATGGTCCCGCCAAAGGAGCAGCCGATCATCCCCAAACGGCTGGAATCGACCTCTGGACGGCTCTGGAGGTAATCCAGCGTCCTTTTTGCATCCCAGATCTGCAGGTTCAAATACTGGAATCCGAAGTACCCATGGGCCATGTAGGCCACGTTGCACCCATCCCGTGAGGGGCGGCGGACGAACTGGTCGCTGTCCTTTCTTTCGCCGAATCCCTGCCAGTCCGGCGCGATTGTGACATAGCCCCTGCGGCAGAGCTGGACGGCCATGGCGTGGTTGTAGTCGTCACAGGGGTTGTCATCGGCATCGAGGCCGACGGGTGAGTTCTTGCCAGCGCCGTGGCCGTGGGCGGTGAGGATGCCCGGCACCTTCTGCCCCTTCTTCAGGCCCTTCGGAGTCAGCACCCAGGCGGGCACTGACAGGTATGGAGTGCTGTCAAAGACGACCTTCTCGCGGATGTAGTCACCCATGTCGGTGCGCTCTAGAATCTCGGGATTCAGGGGCACTGACTCGGGGTTCGACCCCAGTTCCTTGACGATGGCGCGCTTGAAGTTCTTGCGCCAGGCCTGCCATTCCTCGGGGGTCTTGGCGGTGCAGGGGAAGAGTGGCTTCTGGGCCTTCAGGCGGGCGCGGCAAGCTTGCTCGGGCGTGAAGATGCGCTTACTGGGCATCGTGGGGGCACTCCTTAGGGATGATGGTAGGAAGTTCGCCATGAGGCCGCGATGCCCTTTGCTGCTGAGCGGAGCCTAGGATGTCCGGTAGCGGGAGGGATGCTTCACTTCGTTCAGCATGACAAGCGGGGGGTGGCCAGGAAACCAGTAGGCGGCCAGGCAACCGGGCGGCGGGTTGAGAACCGGGAGGCGGGTTGACCGCGTGGACTGGCAGCCGTATGATGGCCGCACTTCTTATGGTAGGTTGGTGATCCCGATGCGTTTGCTCATGCCCGTGCTTCTGGTCGCGCTGCTGGTGGCTGCTTGTGGTTTTGCGGCGGTTGACCGCGATGTGCTGTACCAGGCCTCGACCCTCGATGCCCTGCTGTCGGGAGTGTTTGACCGGGCGATTTCGGCGGGTGAGTTGGCGCAGCATGGCGACACCGGCATCGGGTGCTTTGAGGCGGTTGACGGTGAGATGATGATGGTGGACGGGCAGATGTATCAGATCAAGGCCGATGGCACCGTGCACCGGGCGCGGCCTAGGATGGGGCTGCCTTTTGCCTGCGTGTCGTACTTCGACTGCGACGCCAGGGCGGAGGTGCAGGGGGTGGACCTGACGGGGCTTTTGGCGAAGGTTGATACGCTGCTGCCGACGCGGAACATCTACTACATGTTTCGCGTGGAGGGTGAGTTTGAGTATGTGAAGACCCGCAGCGTGCCACGGCAGCACAAGCCATATCCCAAGCTGCTGGACGTGGCCGCCAAGCAGCCGACGTTTGAGTTTGCGAACACTCGGGGCACGCTGGTGGGGCTCTACTGCCCGTACTTTGCCGCCGGGGCCAACATGGTCGGGTACCACTTCCATTTCCTGAACGAGGGGCGGACAGGCGGCGGGCATTTGCTGAACTGCAGGCTGAAGAAGGGGACGCTGCAGATTGACTACACGCCGCGGTACCTGATGTCGCTGCCGGAAGGGGCGTACTGGGAGGCGAAGCTGGATAAGGCAGATAAGGAGGGGGCGGAGAAGGTCGAGAAGGATAGGTAGAGGCAGGGCGAGGGAGAGAGCTTGTCAGGATGGACAGGATAACGGCGGATGGGCAGGATGGGGTGAGGCAGGGATCAGGTGTCAGGGGCCAGAGGTCAGGAACGACTGGCGTACGAGGTTGTCATCCTGAACGAAGTGAAGGATCTCGGGGCTTGGTGGGGCCGGAGATTCTTCGTCGCAAACGAGGGTGAGGAGGAGGGTTACTCGCTGGTCAGGTGGGTTTTGCGGCGGTGGTGGCGTTTGATGAGGTGCTCGATTAGTTTGTAGAGGGGAAGGCCGTAGAAGATCAGCAGCATTGCTATGATCAGCGGGGCGCGCCAGACGGCGTGGGTGAGCCAGAACTGCAATCCCACGGCTGTTATCCACATGGCGATGGGGGTGAAGATCAGGGTGCCGATGACCGTCCAGAGCCAGAAGGTGGCTGGCGGCACCCTTGATAGTCCGGCGACGAAGGAGACCCACGGGCGGACCTGGCCCACGAGGCGCCCGAAGAGGATGGTCAGGGAGCCGTAGCGCTCGAACCAGCCATGGAGTTGAGCTCGTGCGTGCATCACCGAGGGCCTTCTGGCCAGGCGGCGGGCGAGAGCGCTGTCGGCGGCGCGCCCGACGTAGAAGCCGATGGCAGAGCCCACGAGGTGGCCGGCCACAATCCACGCCATGGCGGCCCACCAGGACGCTGTGTGGGCCACGATGAGGCCCTGCGCGGTCAGGAAGCCGAGTTCGGTGGGAACAGGCGCACCGGCACTTTCGGCCACCATCAGCAGAAAGGCGCCGTGCAGGCCGTAGTGCTGGACCCACTGGAAGAGGATGGCGTAGAGGCGGTCCATAGCTGGCTGCGCTTTGCGTGTGACGTCTCACGTCTTGCGTGTTGCGGCTGTCACACTATCTTCAACGATAGGCCTGCTGTCTGAAGTTCAGTTGTGTTGCGGCGCGACTACGGCGGGAGCTTGTCAGGATGGGATGAGGCAGGGGTCAGGGGTCAGGGGTCAGGCACGGCGGGCGTGCAAGGTTGTCATCCTGAACGAAGTGAAGGATCTCGGGGGTTGGTGGGGCCGGAGATTCTTCGTCGCAAACGGCGCTCCTCAGAATGACACGCGTGG
>JBDKRC010000193.1:0-15088 GCA_039683575.1 Armatimonadia bacterium
ACCACGTCGGTATGTTGTCGGGCGGGGGTTTGTACCCCGCCGCTGTGGTGGTCGTGTATAACGGCCGGGGGGGTAAAAGCCCCCGCCCCACAGAAGGCAGCAAACTGCCCCACCATGTCATCCGAGAAGTCCACTTCCCATATCGGGCCGTTCAGCGGTCCCCAGCCGTCTGCCCCCTGCCAGCCGTCGAAGCCGTAGTATTTGAGCGTCTGCACGAGCTTCTGCGCCCAGAAGTCCTGGAAGTACGTCTCATCCTTCAGTCGCGCCAGGCAGTTGAGGGCATAGCCCACGCCGAGCGAGCGGAAGACCATGAAGACTTCCTGGTGCTGGCCGAGCCATTCCTGATGGAACTTGTCCCGGTACCACGCCGTGAAGACGGTCAGGAACACCTTCACGCCACGCTCCTGCAGGCCCCTCACGAGGCCCTGAAGCTGGCGGTTGGTCCACTTCTGGCGCTGACGGTGACGCCCGAACTCGTGCCCGTCGCGCGAGCAATAGTCGGGCGGCAGTTCCACCTCGCCCGCATGGTCTTCATGTGACAATACGAAGTCCGGCGAGGCGAGCAGCAGGCAGATGACATCCGGCGTGAAGCCCGCAGTATCCAGATACTCCGCCACGCCATAGTCCGGCTGCTCGACATCAAAGCCGATCAGCTCAACCCAAATCCAGCGCTCGTGTGGTCTCATCATGCCTCACCTGCCCATACTTTCAGCGGATGCCGGGCGTCCTCCAGTGGCAGGTCCACCCAGTCTCGCCCGATGTGCGACCAGTACACCGCCGAGATGATCTCCAGCGCCGCGCGTCCCGCGCGCCCGTCGGAGCAATGGTCGGCCCGTCGCCCCTCGATCCAGTCCAGCATCTCCAGCATCATCTGCTCGCGCGTTGAGCGCGCCGGGTAGTCGTACGGGTTCTCTTCCGGCGTCAGCTCGATCCGGCGCCAGTCGCCTACGTTTTCGTCAGTTTCGACCGCATGCGGGAAGTGGAACACGTCATGCTTGGGCTTGAGCGTCCGCAGCCGCCCCTCGGTGCCGATGAATTCGAACCCGAAGCGATCCGCGGGGTCCCACTCCACCACTGCCTCAACACCTGACGCGAAATGCAGCACCACGGTCCCCTGCTCGCCCGCCACCCAGCCGGTCCCGCGCGGCCCCTCTTTGCGGATGTCATCACGCGTCACGTCACGCCCCTCAACCGTCAGGTGCGCAAAGACGCTCTGGACGTCTCCCAGCACCAGCCGCAGCATGTCGAAGATGTGGGTGCCGATGTTCATCAGCCCGTAGCCGACGTCATAGCCCTTGTCAGCGGCATGGGCCCGGCACAGCTTGCCGATGGCCCCCGACTCGATCAGCGACTTGATCTTGTACGATCGCGGGTCGCTGCGGCGGTTGTGGCTGATGACCAGCGCCACCTTGGTACGGTCGCAGGCTTCGAGCATCGCGTCACATTCCTGCAGGTCCAGCCCCATGGGCTTTTCGCACAGCACGTGAATCCCACGCTCCGCCGCCATGATCGTCGGTGCAGCGTGCTGGTTGGGCCAGGTGGCGATGGAGATGATGTCCAGCTTCTCATTGTCCATCATCGTCTGGTAATCGGGATACTGCCTGGCCTGGGGGAAATGCTCGCTCATATACGCCAGAGGTTCGGGCAGCGGGTCCGACACGGCCGCGACCTCGCAATTCTCAAGCAACGCCCATTCCCTCGCATGCGCCTTGCCTTGCCCGCCGCAGCCAATGACGCCGACGCGATACATGGTTGATCCTCCGCGCCCGCGCGCTCGCAGTGATGGGAAAAGGTTCGCTAGGCTGCGGTGCATTCCTTCAAAGGGGGTATAGAGGCTTGCGGTCGCGCTTGTCGGCTATGAGCACCGCACCGGCCACGATCGCCAGAACCGCCAGGCCGATTACGCCGGTGAGGTTGCCAATGAGGGGGTTGCTGCCCCGCACAAAGGCGAGCAGGCTCATTGCCGGGGAGTTCACTGATGCGTGAGCCAAAGTGGGGGAGAGGATGCTACCTGACCGGCGGAAGAGCCAGCCGAAGATGATGGAAAGCAACACGCAGAAGACGATCATCATCAGGGCGCCGGGGCCGGGATAGCCGGGGTAGTTGTGCCCCTGCAGTATGATCGGCGCGTGCCACACCCCCCAGGTGAAACCGACGAAGACCACTGACGTCACCGGCCCCAGGTGCTCCAGACGCGGCTGCAGGTAGCCCCGCCAGCCGAATTCCTCGCCGAAAGTGGCGAGGCTCGTGATGAGCACTCCCTGAGTCAGCGCCCCCACCAGGATCAGGAGCGGCGCCAGGGGGCCCACATCGAGCAACTGCTGAACTGCCGCCTCCTGTTGCGCGGGCGGCAGCTTCTCGATCACCACCTTGCCCGACAGGTCAAGTTCCCCCGCTCCGAGCGCCAGGGTCAGCCCCGTCGCGGCCAGACCCAGCGCGAACGGTAGCAGCCATGCGATGACGTGGTAGCGTCCCCGTCCCCAGCACAGCCCCGCGTCCGCGAACCCTGAGCCCTCAACCAGCCGGGCCGCTACCGCCCCGAGCGCCGGCGTGAACATCACCCCGACCATCAGCAGCATCACGGTCAGGTTGCCGTTGCCGTAGCCCAGCAGCCGCACCGGCCAAAGCTCGATGATCCAGGCAAGGCCGAACGTGATGGTCAGATAGACAGCCAGTCCGAGGTTCTTCTTCCTCATATTCACAGGGACGCACCGCACGGACGCTCGTTCATCATCTGCCTGAACCGGCCTGTGCCGTCCGCTCGCTGAACCTATCGGAACTCCGTATCAGGGAGTCTACTGAAGCTTGACGCGTCGGCCGCACGGCGCAGACTGTCCGAGGTTCCCGGGGAACTTCAGTGGCCCCGGTGAGCGATGCCCCTGCAACCTCGCCGCGTCAATGATATTCTTCAGCAGCATCGCCGTGGTGACCGTCCCTACCCCGCCCGGCACCGGCGTGATCTGCCCGGCAATTTCCGCTGCCTCGTCAAACAGCACGTCGCCGACGATCTTGCTCTTGCCGTCGTCGGTCTTCACCCGGTTGATGCCCACGTCAACGACCGTCGCGCCGGGCTTGATGTGCTCGCCCTTGACCAGGCCTGGTACCCCAACCGCTACCACCAGCACATCTGCCTTGGTCGTGTGGGCCTTGAGGTCCTGGGTGCCGATGTGGCAGACCGTGACCGTGCAGAACTTGTCCAGCAGCAGCAGCCCGCTCGGCTTGCCCACGATCTCCGAGTGGCCGACGACGACTACCTCAGTGCCCTTGCCCTGCGCCTCTTTCGGGTCGGTGAACAGCGGTACACCCGAGGCCTCCACCAGCGCCAGCACCGCCTGCGCCGTGCACGGGGCCAGGGTCGTGCTGCCCTGGACTACTCCGCCGATGTTTACAGGATTGACGCCGTCGACGTCCTTCTTCGGGTCAATCGCCCGCTGCAGCGCGCGCCCATCGACACCCGCCGGTACCGGCATGAGCAGAATGATCGCAGTCACTGCGACATTATCGTTAAGCTCAGCGATCTTCGTTTCGATGTCTGCCTGCGAAGCGTCCGCCGCAAGTTGGTGCAGTTCGAACTCGATTCCGACCTCTTCGCACGCCTTCCCCTGGCTCTTGGCGTAGAACTCCGCGCCCTTGTTGTCCGTAGCCAGAATGGCCGCGAGTTTCGGCACGCGGCCTATCTCAGCTACCGCAGCCTTTACGTCTTCCTTGATCCTATCCGCAATCGGCGCCCCCTCAAGCAGCGTTGCGCTCATCTACTGTTCCTCCGGAACCAGGTTGGGTAGATCACAATCCTCAGGAGACATGGCTCGTAAGCCCTTATGTGCCAGGTTGCTGATCCCCCACGATCCTATCAATAGTCTGTTCCCATACCGAAGCCGCTGTCTGCTCTGCCTCCCCGATCTTGTCCTGCATTTCCTGCCGCACGCGCGACTTGTACTCCTCGTCCTTCAGGTACGCCAGATTGACCTCAACATTGAGCCACGCGCAGCGCAACGCCGATTGGCATAGGTCCGCTGCTACACCGACATCGCTGACCAGGTTAGAGTTCCCATGTGCCAGCAATATTGGCAATTCATTCACCGTCGCCACCACATGGTCAATCACCTGCAGCGGCACCTGCGCCGCCTGCCTGAGTGCCACCTGAATCGCCGCGGTACGGGCAGCCTTCTCCATCTCGTCGCCCCGCGGCAGCGCGTAGGCCGCACTGACGGACCCATATGCCTCTGCATCGCGATCCGTCAGGTCAAGCAGGGCCTCATGCCGCCGGGCCAACTCCTCCAGCGACGGCGCGACTTTGTCCCAGCCATCCTTGTCGCGGGTGAAGTTGCCAACCATCTCGCCCAGCGCCGCCCCCAGCGCTCCCACCAGCGCCGCCGCACTGCCTCCGCCGGGAGTGGCCTCCCCTGAGGCCAGACGTTCGACATATTCCCGTACACTTGCCGAGGTTAGCATGCACCCTCCGGAGTGGCCGCGCTTCAGTGTATGACGACAGGACATAGGTTACACTGCTGACAAGACATAGGTTACACTTTCCGGCGTGGTTTCAGCCTTGTGGGAGGGCCTGCCATGCCTTGGAAGGAATCCGTCATGCAGCAGCGTTTTGATGTCATTTCCGAGTTGCTCGCCGGAGCGCAAGTCACTGCCCTCGCGCGAAAGTATGGCGTGTCGCGTAAGACCATTTACAAATGGCGCGATCGCCACGCTGCTGAAGGCCTTGCCGGGCTCGCCAATCGTTCGCGCCGGCCACAGCGCTGCCCCAACCAGACCGCTCAGGCCACTGCCGAGCAAGTCGTTGCCCTGCGCAAGCAGTATCCGCATTGGGGCAGCAGAAAGCTGCACGTTTTGCTGCAAAACCAGCGGGAAGACGGCATTCCCTGCGAGCGCACGATGCACCGCATCCTGGTCCGCGAGGGCCTGGTCGAGCCGCGGACCGAGCCGCCGCCTGAGCCCCAGCGCTTTGAGCGCGAGCAGCCCAACGAGCTTTGGCAACTGGACTTCAAAAGTCCCTTGTATCTTTACACCAAGCCCCTGCAAACGCGCCTGGCGCCGCTGACCGTGCTCGATGATCGCTCCCGTTTTCTGCTCGGTTTGACGGCCCTGCCCAACCAGCAACTGGCTTCGCTTTGGCCCGCGCTGTGGGATGTATTCGGCTGCTACGGCCTGCCAGAAGCAATTCTGACGGATAACGCCAACGGCCTGTTTCGCAGCCATCGCGGCGGCGTGACGAGCTTCACGATGCGGCTTTGGCGTCTTAACATCCGGCATCTGCACGGCCGGCCGCACCATCCGCAGACCCAGGGCAAAGTCGAGCGCCTGCACCGCACGCTGGACGTGGAGACGCTCAAGGGCCGGCGCTATGAGACACTTGAAGCCGCCCGGCAAGCGCTGGAGCATTTCCGTCAGCAGTACAATCACGAGCGGCCGCATGAGGCGCTGGGCTTCAAGTTACCGCGCGATTGCTACGAGCCAAGTCTGCGGCCCCGGCCGGACGAATTGCCGCAGATGCAGTATGCGCCCGGCGCAAAGTTGCGCCATGTCGGGCGCAGCGGCACCATCAGCTTGCGCAACTGCCGGGTGCGCGTGGGCGAGGGCCTGGCGGGCCAGCAGGTGCAGCTCCTGGATCAGGATCCGGAGCTGGTGATCTGCTACGGCCAGTTCGAAGTGCGCCGCCTGCTATGGCAGGACCTCAGCGGCGGAAAGTGGCTCTGACATCACATGTCCTGTTGCCAAAGAACACGACAACGGCGCTCTAAAGTAAAGATAAAATAGTGTAACCCATGTCTTGTCAGTGGTGTTACCCATGTGTGGTCGGCTTACAGCTTCAGCCGGCCCACGTCGTTGTCAGACATTCAGACATCGTCCGCAAGCCGCCGCTATCGCCCGCGCGTCCTTGCTTTCAAATGGCACACCGGCCTGGTACTGCGCCCGCGTCCGCGCCAGGGTCTGCAGGTATGGCGTCAGGCGTTCGCGCAAGGTGTCTGGATCGAAGGACCGCTGCATTGGGACGTAGTCAGGCCCCAGCACCACGTTAAGGCCGGCACCAAAGGCCAGCACCCTGGCAGCAACATACGCGGGCATGCTATCAGACTTCATGCCACCCGTGACGAAGAATGGGAAGCTATTGTAGGTCGCGGGGTCTATGCCCTTGAAGAAGTCCGGCCCGCCCAGCAGGTGCGGGTTGCTGAACTTCAGCAGATTTGCTCCCCAGTCCAGCGCCTGATGCCCCTCGCCCGGCGTGGTCACACCTGAGACAATCACACTGGTCGCGCCAAAGCGTTCATACGTTGGCTGCCGGAACGGCAGCAGCGATACCAGGAAGTCTGCCCCCGCGTCCACGACCTGCGGAATTGAGGGCACGGGCCGCCCCGCCGCGTTCACCGCGTCCCGCATCCGTCCGTCCTCCAGCAGCGTCGCCGCTCCCACGGCCAGGTCAGGAAACCGGCGCTTAGTCTGCTGGATCAGAAGCAGCGCCTGAGGGTTACGGCACGAGATCTCAACGGCCTCGATGCCTGCGGCCAGCATCTGCTCCAGGCACTCCATGACCGGCAACTCGTCATCGAGCACGATCGGCACGAAGCCGCGGTATAGGATCTTCCCAAGCGTTTCTGCCCTGGTCATGCTCTCATCACCACAGCATTCGGAACTTGGACTCGCCAGTCTCGATGTGCCCCATGCGGTAGGTCGGGATGTCCCGCGCCTTCAGGAACGCGACGAACTCGTCCGCCTCTGCCGCCGCCACGATTACCGCCATTCCGACGCCCATGTTGAACGTGCGGTACATCTCCTGCGGCTCAACGTTGCCGAGCCGCTGAATCAGCCCGAATACCGGTGGCGCGGGCACTGACTGTGCCTCGCATACCGCGCACAGGCCGTCGGGGATCACGCGGTTGATGTTATCCGGCCACCCGCCCCCGGTAATGTGCGCCATGCCGTGGGGCCGCAGCCCTGCGTCCAGCATCGCCACGAGGTCATGGGCATACAGCCGGGTCGGCTCCAGCAGTTCCTCGCCGACAGTCCGGCCCAGCTCCTCGACCCGTTCGGTGATCGGCAGGCCCGCCGCCTCCAGCAGGACCTTCCGCGCCAGTGAATAGCCGTTGCTGTGCAGGCCCGACGACGCCAGACCCAACACTACGTCACCCTCGCTAATCGCAGAGCCATCAATGATATTCTTGCGCTCCACAGCGCCCACCGCGAACCCCGCCAGATCGTACTCCCCGTCGGCGTAGAAACCCGGCAACTCCGCCGTTTCCCCGCCGATCAGCGCACAACCGACCTTGGAGCAGGCCGCCGCGATGCCCTTTATGACCGCGGCCCCGGTCTCCGGACTCAGCTTTCCCGTTCCGAAGTAGTCGAGGAAGAACAGTGGCCGGGCGCCCTGCACGACGATATCGTCCACGCACATCGCCACCAGGTCCTGCCCGATGGTGTCATGGCGGTCCATGGCGAACGCGATCTTGAGCTTTGTGCCCACTCCGTCGGTGCCAGACACCAGCACCGGGTCTTCATACTTGCCCAGCGCATACAAGCCGCCGAAGTCCGAGAGCGTCTGCAGCACGTTGGCGTTGTGCGTCGCCCGTACTGCCTGCTTCACGTCCTTCAGCATGCTCTCAGCGGCGTCGATGTTCACTCCCGCGCCGCGATATGTCATCTTCTCAGTCATGGTAGTCTCTCTTTCAACGAACCCTCGAAGTGGGGCTTGCGGCCTTACCTATGCTGTACGAGCGGCTTCCAGCCGCGAGGGTAGCGCGACGTAGCGGGGCTTCCAGCCCCGCGGGCCTTGCATCCCGCCGCCCGCTCCCCAGGAACGCGTAGTGCGGGCGTCTCGCCCGCGTCAGCACGTCAGATGCAACGCCGCCGCCACGTCCTTCCCCTGCTTGCGCAACTCCACGAAATGCTCCAGCGCCCGCCCGGTCGGCATGGGGCGCCCGTCGATCCCCGCTTCCGCCAGCTTCTCCAGCATCTTGTCCGGCACGTCCATCACGCCGTTTTTGCCGGTGCCGATGACCAGGATATGCGGTCGCGCCGTGGCCACTTCCAGCAGATCGTCGAACTTCAGCCGGTGCCCATGCTCCCGCCGCCAGGGGGTGATCACCTCGTCGCCGAGGATAATAACATCCTTGCGGTAGGATTTCCCCTCCCACTCCAGATGGCCGAAGCTGTAGTTGTACTCACTCATTGCCCGTTACCCCCGGCGAAGCAGGACTCTTCCGCGTCTGAGCGGAAGACTCCTGCACTTTACCCGACCGAGGTACCACTAATGCCTAAGACTCTCTGCCTGCTGGCGGCGCTGCTGCTGGCTTTCCCTGTCGCGGCCCTGACCATCGCCGAAAAGGGGCAGGCGCGACTGGTGGTTGTACTACCCGATGCGGCCGCCGGTGAGGAGAAGGAGGCCGCTGCCGAGCTCGACAAGTACCTCGCTAAGGTCACCTCTGCCACCTTCGAGATGGTCGCCGAGAAGGACCTCGCCGCGCGCCCCGCGATCTACGTCGGCGCCACCAAAGCCGCCGCTGCCGCAGGCATCTCCGCAGACAAGCTTGACCGTGACGGCTTTGTCATCAAGAGCGTGGGCGGGAATCTGTACCTTGTTGGCAATGATCCCGCCGCCACCGAACTTGCCGTCCACTACTTCCTGCAGCGATACGGCGGCGTTCGCTGGTATATCCCCCTTGAGATAGGGGAGTACATCCCACAGAAGCCTACCTTCACGGTCTCTGACACACTCAATGACGTTCAGGAGCCCGACTGGCGTTCGCGGCTGTGGAGTTCGGTAGCAAATATGGACCCGATGTGGGCCAAGCGCAACCTCTGCCGCCCCCGCTACGAATTCCACCACAACCTGCTCAACGCCCACAATCCCTCGGAAGTCTACGATAAGCACCCGGAGTGGTTCCCGCTGATTGACGGCAAGCGGATCCCCAAGCCCCCGGATGGCGCGCATTCGTGGCAGCCGTGTTTTGCCAACCGCGAAATGGCGCAATACTTGGGCGCCAAGATCATCAAATACTTCGACGAGCACCCCACCGCCACCAGTTACTCGCTCGGTATCAACGATGTGGGGGAGGGGGGATACTGCCAGTGCGCGGACTGCCAGGCGCTGGACGACAAGCGCCAGCCGACCTTCCGCGACCGCCCCAACTACTCCAACCGCGTTTTCACCATGATGAACCGGGTGGCGGAGATCACCAGCCAGAAGTACCCCGACAAGCTGCTCGGCTGCCTGTCATATGCCAATTGCGAGGCCGTGCCGACCTTCGCGGTGCACCCCAACATCATACCATATCTGACCAACGACCGCGCGCAGTGGCGGGACCAGGGCTTCAAGGCCGTTGACCAGAAGCTGCTGCGCCAGTGGGCCAAAGCTACCCGCCAACTGGGCGTATACGACTACTACTACGGCTCCGGGTATGTGATTCCGCGTTTCTTCCCCGCGGTTAGCGCCGAGAGTATCAAGTTCTGCCACAAGACCGGCGTCCGCGCGTGGTATGCCGAGATCTACTCCAACTGGGGCCTCGACGGCTGCAAGGCCTGGCTCGCCAGCCAACTGCTCTGGGACGTTAACCAGGACCCGAAGAAGCTCGTGGACGAGTACTATACCAACTTCTTCGGCGCTGCCAAAGTGCCGATGAAGAAGTACTGGGACCGCTGCGAGCAGATCTGGATGAAGCAGCCCGGTACGGCCGTGTGGTTCAAGGGGTTCTTTAACCTCGATCAGCTTGAGATGTTCCCGCCCAGGGTGTGCGACGAACTGCGTGGCTACCTGGATCAGGCCCAGAAGCTCGCGGACACCGACCTCATCAGCAAGCGTGTCCAGCTCTACTCCGACGGCTTCCGCTATACCGAACTCTATGCACGGGTCTACTGGGGTGACAAAGCCTTCACGCAGGCTAAAGTTGCGAACATGAAGCAGGCAGACGCGCTCGTTCGCGAGCTTGTTGGCTATGCCGAGGCCAGCGCCGGGCTTCAGACCCACTTCACCAAGGTCATCAACGCCGACCCGCTGCTCAAGCCGGTCCTGCCCTTTGATGCCCAGGCGCGTGGAACCTTCGGCAATGGCGTGCTGCCCGCGCTGTCAAAGCTGGCGGACTTCTATGAAGCCAACAAAGTCGAGTTGCCAGACCCGCCCTGTCTCTCCAAGGCCCTCCCTGCCGACAATCCGGTGGCGAAGATGTATACGGCCTACATGACACTGCGCCAGACCCCGGACGCTGGGACCGAGTTACTGCCGAATCCCGGCTTCGAGGCGGGACTGACCGGTGGGAAGCCTCAAGGGGCCGATTGGAAGGCGGAAGGCTGCCCGCCCGGGTGGAGTTCGTGGATTCGTGGCGGGACCCAGGGCGACCTGCGCTGGGTTAAAGAGCCGGTCCATGCGGGACAGTATGCCGTGATGATCACGAAGGTCAGCGCCGCGGCCTGCTATCTCACCACCGCGCCGATCGTGACGGGGGACGTCTATCTCTGCACGGTCTATGCCAAGGGCAAAGTCGCGAAACCTGAGCATGTGCAGTTGCAGGTGAAGTGGCGTGACAAGGAGAACAAGTGGTTCGAAGCAGCGCCGCAGGCCGCGCTGCTGCCTGGGTCGGAACTGAAGGACTGGACGCCGTTGCAGGTGATGTTCACCGCGCCGCCCGGGGCCGCGCAGGCTGTCATCATGATGGTGTCGGACAAGCTGGACCCGGGGGATGTCGTCTACTTCGACGATTGCTCGCTCAAGCGCGTCAACCTGAAGTAATCAAAGACAAAGAGAGGCACTAGAATGAATGGGGATTCGAAATCACGATTGGCTGCCATGCGCAGCGCCAACCCTGACCTCACCGCCGCCGCCCTGGTAACCACCGACGGCTTCGCAGTAGCGTCGGACGTCTCCGCTGGCGTGGACGAAGAGGCTCTGGCCGCCCTGGCCGCCGATCTGATCGCCCGGGCAGGCCGCAGCAGCCGCGAGTTCGGCAATGGGGATATTGAGGAGCTCTACGCTCGCGGCCCGCAGGGCTACCTCGTGGTCATGAGCGCCGGGATCGACCAGGCACTGGTTTGTCTGGCGAAATCCGACACCACCGTCGGTTTGCTGCTGCGTGACGTCCGCAAGGCCGCCCGGGAGTTCGCCAGCTAACAGTCGGGTAAAACAGTAGGGGCGGACCGTGGTCCGCCCTCGCTTCTGCCAGACATGCGGGCGGACCTCGGTCCGCCCCTGCATTGGGAGCGACCTCCTCGGAGGTCGCTCCTACCTGTTCTGATACCACTTCTCCATGAAGTCCCGCCCGCGGGCGATGCTGGTCTCCAGCCACTCCCTGTGCCCGGCAAACCACCGGATTGTCTCCCGCAGGCCCGTCTCCCATTCCACTTCCGACTTCCAGCCAAGCGCCTTGAGCTTCTCATCCTTCAGCGCGTACCGAATATCATGTCCCGGCCGGTCCTCTACGTGCTTGATCAGGCTCTCAGGCTTGCCAAGCTCGTCCAGGATCAGCCGCACGACCTCCATGTTGACCCGCTCGTTGCCGCCGACGATGTTGTAGGCCTCGCCCACCTGCCCGCGCGCGAGAAGTGTCTCGACAGCCTGGCAGTGGTCCTGCACGTGCAGCCAGTCCCGCTGCTGCTGGCCACTGCCATACACCGGCAGGGGCTCGTCCCGCAGCGCCCGGTATACGAAGAGCGGGATCAGCTTCTCGGGGTACTGATAGGGGCCGTAGGTGTTCGTCGGGCGGGTGATTATCACCGGCACGCCGTAGGTGACGAAGTACGAGTAGGCAAGCCTGTCTCCCCCCGCCTTGGTCGCCGAATACGGATTGCGGGGGTTCAGTGCATCCTCTTCGCCGAAATGCTGCCCGGTCGAAGCCCCATAGACTTCGTCGGTAGCCACATGGATGAAACGCTGTAGATCTGCCTCCCGCGCCGCCTCCAGCAGCCGGAACGTCCCTTCCACGTTCGTCTTCACCGCAGCCTCGGCCGAATGAATGCTCCGGTCGACATGCGTCTCGGCGGCGAAATGCACCACGACCTGCACATCCCGCATCGCATCGGCCACCGCCTGCGGGTCGCAGATATCGCCCTGCACGAACTCCACGCGCCCGCCGTCAAGCACGTCCCGCAGGTTCTCGAGGTTGCCGGCATAGGTCAGCTTGTCCAGCACCCGTACCTGGGCCTCAGGCTCACGCTCGAGCAGATGCCGAACATAGTTGCAGCCAATGAACCCGGCCCCGCCAGTAACGAGCGTGCGCATGGTCGCCCTCCATACCCTCTTGTCATGCTGAGGAGCGTCGTTTGCGACGAAGCATCCTGCCCCGGTCGCCGGAGATTCTTCGCTGCGCTCAGAATGACAAGCTGAGTTGTGTCATACCCAGTCTTGTCATGCTGAGGAGCGTCGTTTGCGACGAAGCATCTCTCAGCTAACTAACCGCCCCGGAAGCAGAAGAAGTTCCGCGCCCTACTTCTGCTTGGCCACGGCGTAGGTCCCTGCGAAGTTCTCCAGCTTCTCCACCGGCGGGTCGGCCACATGCGCCGCCACTACCTGCCCCACGAAAATCGAGTGATCCTCGAGCTCGAGCTGGCTCACAACCTCGCACTCCAGTGCCACTGCGAGTCCGGATATGATGGGAGCGGCGACTTCGCTGGTCGGTATCTCCTCAAGCCCGAACTCTTCGAACTTGTTGATGTCCCGCCCCGTGGTGCTACCGGCCTGCTCGATGAGCTTCTCCTGGCCCACGCCAGGCCAGGCCAGCACGAACTCGCCGGTCTCCTCCATGGTGCGGTGTGTATACCGCCCGAAACCCACGGCGACTGCCATCATCAGCGGGTTGCTGTTGCAGATCATGCACCACCCCGCGGGCATGATGTCCGGCTTCCCGTCCTCATCCCGCGTCAGCACGAACATGACCCACTCGGGGTACTTGAGCTTCACGGCTTCCTCAACTGGCACTTCACGCATCATCATATTCCTCCTGGCCGCGTCAGTTGCAGCCGTCCCTGCGCGTTCGCCTAATGGCAGGGCCTGTTATCATTTACGTTTCTGCACCGGCAGCGTTCGCCAGTGAGGGCCGAAGCCCGGGCGCTTGAAGGGATTATAGCCGAGTGCGCCGGTGACCACAAAGCAAAATGCCGACGCCATAGGCGCCGGCATCGAAATGCAGCGAGTAAGTGATGCCTAGACAGCAGCGGCTTCGGCCGGGATCACGTTCACGACGCGGCGGCCGTTGGGGATGTGCTTGACCTGCACGGTGCCGTTGGCCACGGCAAACAGCGTGTCGTCCTTGCCCTTCATCACGTTGACGCCCGGATGCAGCCTGGTGCCGCGCTGGCGCACGATGATCGTGCCCGGCGTGACAGTCTCGCCCGCAAACCGCTTGACGCCGAGGCGTTGGGCGTTGCTATCGCGACCGTTCTTGGTACTACCCTGACCGGTTTTATGAGCCATAACTGACACTCCTTCAACGGCGGAGGGATGCTCCGCACGGACAATCGCTTAGTAGCTAATGGACTTGATCCGGACTTCGGTGTAATCCTGCCGGTGGCCCTTCATCTTCTTGTAGTGCTTCTTGGGGCGGTACCTGAACACGATGATCTTCGGTCCGCGTCCCTGCGCCATGACGGTCCCGGTGACCTTCGCACCAGCAACGTAGGGGGCGCCGAACTTGAACTCGTCCTCGTTGCGCACGGCCAGAACCTGATCGAAGTTGATCTCCTGCTGCGCCTCAACGTCGAGCTTCTGGATGCGTATTACGTCATTCTCGGCCGCCACATATTGATGGCCGCCAGACTGGAAAATCGCGTACATGCCAGTTCGTCCTTTCGTAGCGCCCATAGACGCCGCAACACAAAGCACCAGCCGCATCTTTGGCTGGCACGGACAGTCATTATACCTTTTGGGGCTGGCTCAGTCAATACGTCCGGACCACGTTTTTGTACGCGCCTCTACCGCTCCCGAAACGCTAGCTCCGTTGGCCGTCCTGACTTCTCGCCATAGGCGTGCAGGCGCACTTCGTCGGTCTCAGGCGGGTAGTTGCTGTCCCCGTAGCTCCACAGCATCCGCAGGTCCCCCGGCCCCTGCTGGTGGTTGTGCACGATCTTCACATTGTTGTGTGAGTACCGTGACCCGCTGGTAACATGCCGGGTGTTGCGCCAGGTGTCTCCGCCATCGGTTGACTGCCACTCCTCGATCTCGCCACCATCCTCATGCGGCTGCACGTTAGTTGTCGGCGCATATACCCGGATATCGTCATCGCTCAGGATCGCTATCGCGCCGTCGTCATACATGTGGTCGCTTTCCGCGAAACTGCTGAACCGCCAGCCCTCCGCAGTCTGTCGACCCACCATCCACCGCGACAGGTACGTCTCCGGATCTGAGTCAACGAACAGCACGTACGGGCGCCCCTGGCTGTCGAGTTGGATGTCCTTGAGCCACACACCGCGCTGGCCGCAGTTGTAGATCTCCTCCGCGGTCTCCAGCGTGATCGGCAACTCATACGGCGCGCCGTCGCTGCGCCGCCAGGTGTACCCCCCGTCATCCGAACAGGCATAGTAGATGTTATATCGCCGCGCCCACAGGTGTTTGCTCGCGATCTCCTCCGGCGTGCCGCCGCCCAGCCGCGACCACACGAAATGCACCCGGCGCGGGTAATCACCCGTGTCCCCGATGGTGATCCCGTAGACTGCGCTCTCGCCGAGGTTAACAAGCTCTCGTGGCGGGTCCCATGATCGCCCACCGTCCCGCGAGACCGTCATCCGCCAGCTACTCGTCTCCCACGTCGGCGCCTGCCGGTAGGATACGAACAGTTCCCCCGATAGAAGCTCCCACGGCTGCGGATACGAGGTCTTCAGGTCGGGCAGGGCCGCCACCGTCTCCCACTCCGTCTGGTCGTACGGCCGCACCGACCGCAGCACCTGCGACTCATGCCCGTGCGCGCCCCAAAACACATGCAGGAAACCATCCGCGTCTATCAGCAGGGTCGGGTTGCGGTGCGCATCCCCATCCGGATTGCTCCCCAGTACCACCGGATACGCAAACTCCCCGGTCGGGTGGTCATACACGCTGATCGCGGGGGCATTGTCAGCGTTGCCATAGACGAAGAAGGTCTTGTTGACCTTTGCCGCATAGACA
>JBDKRC010000194.1:0-17198 GCA_039683575.1 Armatimonadia bacterium
CGGCTGCCGGAGGTCAAGGAGGGGGAGAATGCTTGGGGGGATTATGTGCAGTTGTTTCACTTGCGGGAGGATGGGAGCGGACCGCGGCTCCGGCGGGTGGGGGAACTGTCTGAGCGGCAGTTGAAGACGCTTGATAGCTTCGGGCCGACAGATGATGAACAGCGAAAGCTGCGGCATGCTCCGGCGGTGCGACGGACGATTGCGGCTCTGGAGGCGGCGAGTCGGAAGCCCCGGATGGCCGCACCCATCACGTTTGAGGATGGTTGGGTAGATGACAGAGATGTCTCCAAGTTGTGCGTCTGCGGCCGAATCTGCCAGAACCAGGCTCGCGCCGCTGCGCTAGAGGGAGACGTGGCACAGGCGGGGGAACTGCTGCTCGTGGCCCTGCGGATTGCAGGACAACTGGCCCAACGTCCCACTGTAATGGCCCAGGCCATGGCCCGAAATGTGTACCGCGCAATAGTAGATTCAGGGGAGCAGATCCTTGCCAGCGGCACTATCCCGGCGCTTCAGTCAAAGCAGTTGCGGCGGGAACTCGATCTGCAGCGCTCTCACCTGACTATGGGCTGGCAGCGGGCTCTGCCAACGGAACGCGCTGAGAAGATGAGCCTCTACCGGTCGTTCGAGTGGCAGCGCGAGGAGGCAGTTCGGTACCCCTGCTGGGAGTTGGTATTCCCATGCTACGGCCCGGCAGACAATGTGGCAGGGACTATCGCGTACAGTCTCGCCAACATCGCGCCGTATTGGCGGCGACAGCAGATGATAACCTTGGACACACTCCAGAGGCTGACCCCTCTGGCGCAGGCCCCGGCTGAGCACTTGACGGAGCTTGTAGCCTTGCGCAATTCGCTAGACAAGGACTCCATAGATATCGCGACGGTCATGGGCTTCGCCCTTGCGGCAACGATCATTCACAGCCAGGTGGCACAGTTGCGGATGAACCAGTTCTCGGTTGCGCTGGCGCTTAATGATTACTACCGCGAGCGTGGGCGGTATCCGGAGAGGTTGGGGGAGTTGCCGCAGCCTTTGCCGGGGGATGTGCTTAGCGGGGAGGCGTTTCGGTACCGGCGCGTGGGGGCGAAGTATTTGCTTTATGCGATTGGGGCGGATCGACGGGATGATGGGGGGAAGGGGCCGAAGCCGAGGCAGGCGGATGAGGCGGGGGATTGGGTTTGGGAGACGGAGAGGCGGCGGTAAGGCGAACGGCGTCCGGGCCCGACAGGCATGTCGCAGTCTGTCGGGGCCAGTGGCCCCTCCCACGCCAGGCTCTCCCCCGCCTCGCGAAGGTTGGTGGGAGTGGGTGCGGGACGCACCCACCTACGCGGGGTGATCCTTCACTTCGTTCAGGATGACAAGGCAAGGTGGCGAGGCGTACTAGGCTGGGCGGATTTGGGCTGGCCTCTCCCCCGCCTCGTGCAGGCGCTGCTGGAGGCGGGCGGCTAGTTGGGCTCTTACCTCTTTGTGGGCGGGACTTGCTACCAGATTTTCCCTTTCGTGCGGGTCGTTTTCCAGGTCATAGAGGAAGTCCTCTATGTACACGTCGCTGTCCGGAACGTTCCACGGGTGGGATTGTGGGGCGCGGACTGAGTATTTCCACTTCTTCGTGCGCAGGCAGCGGCCGATTTGGGATTCGCTGATCTGGGCGAAGATGTCCGTGGGCCAGTCGGGGGCGCCCGCGAGGGCTTGCTGGAGGGGGCGGCCTGCCATGGTGTCGGGGATGGGGAGGCCGGCGGCGGCGAGGATGGTGGGGGGGAGGTCTATGAGGCTGGCGAGATGGGGGGAGACGTGGCCGGGCCGGATGTCAGACCGCGGTGAGGCTGCGGTCTGACATTCGGCCCCTCCATTGATGGCGGCGGAGGCGGGCGAGACGCCCGGGGTTGAAACCCCGGGCTGGGGGAGGAGCGTCCCTCCGGGACACGGAGAAGAGGCGCCAGAGGCGGGCAAGAATGCCCTGCGACGTGGCACGTCGCTTCGCGCACCCACGGCAGGAGCGGGCGAGACGCCCGCACTACGCGTGGGTGGAGGAGGCGGGAGTGGATCGTGGATAACGGCATGCGGGCAGGATGCCCGCGCACCTACGGCAACGATGGAGGGAGACGCCGAACGGCCGGACGGCGGGGTACGAGCCCCCGCCCCACAGTCAGAGGAGGGGAAGCCGGGGCCTGTTAGGACCATGGGGATACGGAGGCTGGCGTCGTGGCAGGAGCGTTTGTACTCGCTGTTGCGGGTGCAGAAGTGGCTGCCGTGGTCGCTGGTGTAGATTACCAGCGTGTTGTCGAGGAGGTTGCGGGCGGATAGGGTCTCGCGGACGCGGCCGAGGTTGTGGTCGAGGCTCGCGCAGGCGCCGAGGTAGTCGGGGTAGTTCTCGCGCCAGTTGCCCTCGGTGCCGATCAGGTCGCCGGGGACGTCGTAGTTGGCGAACCGTTCCTGGGAGCCTGCGGGGCCTACCATGCGGCCGAGGTCGTTTTGGTGGTGGGGCTCGAGGTAGGAGACGAAGAGGAAGAAGGGGCGCTCGCCGTCGCGTGTATTGAGGTAGTCGAGGACGAAGTCCGTTTCGCGGTCCACGCGGTAGCCCTCGAAGTCTACCCGGTTGCCGTCGCCGTCGAACATGTGGCCCTCGAAGGGGTGGGAAGTGAATTCGAGGACGTCGGCGGCGAGCCAGTAGTCGTAGCCGCCGCGGCGCTCGGGCGGGACGGGGAGTTCGCGGAAGTCGTGCTCGGCGTCGGAGGCGAGGTGCCATTTGCCGATGTAGCCGGTTTCGTAGCCGGCGGCGGACAGGCGCTGGGCGACGGTGATTTCGTCGAGCGGGAGGGCGCGGTTGTTGGTGAAGCAGCCGACCTGAGTGGCCCATTTGCCGGTCTGCAGGCAGGCGCGGGCGGGCCCGCAGACGGGCTGGCAGGTGAAGGCGCTTTCGAAGCGGACGCCCTCGGCGGCCATTTGGTCGAGGTTGGGGGTAAGGGGGAGGCGCTGGCCGTAGCAGCCGCAGGTGTCCCAGCGCTGCTGGTCGGAGAAGAAGACGATGATGTTGGGGCGGTCGGCGCTCATTCCAGCCTCCGGGCGGCAGAATTGGCAGCATCAGGGAACAAAAGTCTCATCCGAACCGGCAGGAGAAGCGTCAATACTTGAGGAATAAAGTATTTGTAGTTCCGCGGCGAAATACCTGCTCACGGAGGCCACTAAGGAAGAGCGTGGCTTTGCTTGAGTCTGGGAGGAGACCTACGTTCGCGGGCAAAACACAGACGCAATATTGTCGGCGTTGCACATACCACAGGTTAGGAGATGATAGCATGAGGAGACGTGGCTTTACGCTCATTGAGTTGCTGGTTGTGATCGCGATCATTGCGATTCTGGCAGCCATTCTGTTCCCGGTGTTTGCCAAGGCGCGGGAGAAGGCTCGCCAAGCTTCGTGTCTGTCGAACATCAAGCAGCTGATGCTTGGAGTGATTCAGTATGCCCAGGACTATGACGAAACACTACCGTCTTACCGTGTAAACAACGCGCTTTACCCGAGCGTGTGGCTAGACCGGGACAATACGGGGGCCATGGACCGGCATTTCTGGATGGAACAGATCGAGCCGTACCTCAAGAACGTGCAGATACTCTTCTGCCCGAGCCAGGGCGGCATGGGTCAGGGCGTGACGTCCGGCGGGAAGATGTACCCGAACTACTGCTTCAACGGGGTGGCAAGCGCGCAACGGTTGGCGGTGTTCCAGAGCACTTCAACGAAGATCATCATCGGCGACATAGGCAAGATTGACACGACCCGGACGCCGGTGGGATATCTGGAGAACTGGTTCATCAACACGGGCCCGACTACCACCTGGCAGCAATACTTCTGGTGGTCTGAGATCCACAACGGTGGCGGGAACTACGGGTATCTCGATGGCCATGCGAAGTGGCTGGGCGCCAAAGATGGGGCGCTGGGGCCGGTAGTGGCGACTGGCAGTTCGCTGCCTGGCGACCAGACTGGGTCTTGGATGGCAAACTAAGAGGTGACGGGGTGTGTGGGTGCGAGACGCACCCACCTACGCGTGGAGGGAACAGCGGGGGAGGCAGTGTGAGATAGGTATACGTACGAGAAGAGAGGCCGCCACGGAAGTGGCGGCCTTTTTTTTGTGGGCGTCAGTCTGACACGATGAATAGTGGGGAAGACGCCCTAGCCAGCAGGGAGGGCGTGCGAAGCCGACGTCGCTTCACGTACCTACGGCCCGAGCGGGCAGGATGCCCGCGCACCTACGGCCGGAGTGAACGGCCGGAAGCGCCACCGACAGGTCCATTTTCAGGGCAGGGGTGGAGGCAAAAGCACACGAAAAAGTTTCATCCGTGGCGGAACGTGGAGTGTTTATAACAACGAAGGTAATATTGTGGCGAATTTGCATAGCTCAGGCAGTTCAAGGAGGCCGTGAATGACAATACGTGGTTTTACGCTGATCGAGTTGTTGGTCGTAATCGCCATCATCGCCATTTTGGCGGCGATTCTGTTCCCGGTATTTGCGAAAGCGCGCGAGAAGGCCCGGCAGTCGAGTTGCCTTAGCAATGTCAAACAGCTTGGCCTGGCGATCATGCAGTATTCTCAGGATTACGATGAGCGGTTGCCGATGGGTTATGACCTGGGGACGCCCCGTTGCGGGATAATCCAGAGCACGCAACCGTACACCAAAAACTTCCAGGTGCATGACTGCCCCAGCGCGAGCGAAAAGTCACAGAATAGCTATCTGGGCAGCCGTAGCTACGGCTACAACAGCAGCATCATCCAGTCCGGAGCAAATACCTCGGCGAGCCTGGGACAGATAGTGCGCCCGGCGGAGATCGTGATGTTAGGCGATGTGTGCCAGGACAACAACGCGACGTACCGCTTCTCTCCTCCGACCGCAGGACCGTTCCAGTGCGATCCGGATGGGTCACACTGCAAAGTGTGCGGCGGGACGCATAACTCACGGTATGCCGACAGCGGGCACGGCAGCATCTATGACCGGCCGGGCTTCAACTTCATCGAGCGTCATAACGGGATGGGTAACGTCGGCTTCTGCGACGGCCATGCCAAGGCGATGAAGCACATGGACCTGTATCAGAATGGTGTTAACCACCCGTATTTCGACTGGAACCTGTAGATGACGGTGTGTGGATGACGTGAGTCCGGCCGGGGTTGAAACCCCGGCCTGAGGGACGAGCGTCCCTCCGGGACGCCGTCAGACATCCCTGAATAGGATACCAAGCGCCTCATCTGTAGCTGTACAGAGGGGGCGCTTTTCTTTATTATGGGCTTCATGCGTCTCTTTGATTCCCATTGTCATCTTAATGATCCGAAGTTTGGGGCCGATCTACCTGAGGTGCTGAAGGCGGCGCGGGCGGCGGGGGTGGTGGGGATGATGGTGGTGGGTTATGATCTGGTGAGTAGCCAGTTTGCGGCGGATATTGCGGCGCGGGAGGGGGATTGCTGGGCGGCGGTGGGGCTGCACCCGCATGACGCGTCGGACGCGGATAAGGCTTTGCTGGCGCAACTGCGGGAACTGGCGGGGCAGCCGCGGGTGGTGGCGATCGGGGAGACCGGGCTGGACTACTTCCGGAACCTGTCGCCGCGGCCGGACCAGCGGCGGGCGTTTGAGGCGTTTATCGGGATGAGCGCGGAACTGGGGCTGCCGCTGATCGTACACTGCCGCGAGGCGCAGGAGGATGTGCTGGAGGTGCTGGACGCGAACCGGCAGGCGGGGCAGACGGTGGTCATGCATTGCTTCGCCGGAGGAGTCGCGTTTGCGGAGGAGTGTCTGCAGCGGGGGTTCTACCTGGGGCTGGCGGGGACGATAACTTATCCAAAATCGTTTGCACTGAAGCAAGTTGCGAAAGAGGCTCCTCTGGAGCGGCTTTTGATTGAGACCGATGCGCCGTGGTTGCCGCCACAGGCTTACCGGGGCAAGCGCAATGAGCCGGTGTATGTGGCACTGGTGGCGGAAAAGGTTGCGGAGAAGCGCGGGATGACGGTGGAGGAGATTGGGGAGGCGACGGAGGCCAATGCGCGGGCGGCGTTTTTGGGTTGATTAGAGAGGGTGTACGCCGCGGGGCGACCGGGGTTGAAACCCCGGTCTGAGGAATGAGCGTCCCTCCGGGACGCGGGAGACGACGGGGACCGGCCGTGAGACCGCGGGGCGACTATTGGTCGGTGATAACGGCAGGGCCGGCTGAAGCTCGGCCCCTCCGGGGAGAGAATGAGCGTCCCTCCGGGACGTGGGAGACGACGGGGACCGGCTTGAGACCGCGAGGCGACTGTTGGTCGGTGATAACGGCAGGGCCGGCTGAAGCTCGGCCCCTCCAGCAAACGGCGAGGAAGAGTAACGTGATAGTTGCCATCATTCAGGCTCGGATGGGTGCCAGCCGGTTTCCTAACAAGACGCTGGTGCCGATCTTTGAGCATACGCTTTTGGGGTGGACCATCCTGGCGGTTAAGGCTTCGCGGCTCGTGGATAGGGTGGTTGTGGCTACTACTACCGATGCGAATGACACGCCTGTGTTTGAGCACGCGCAGGAGCATGGGGTGGCGGCGTTTCGGGGGAGCGAGAATGATGTGCTGGACCGGTTCGTGCAGTGCGCGCGGGAGTTTGAAGCAGATGTGATTGTGCGGATCAGCGGCGATTCCCCCTTGTGGTCTCCCTGGGCGAGCGACTTTGTCATTGACCAACAGCAGCGGACGGGCGTGGACTATGCGTCGAATTGCGTGCATGACGTCTATCCGCTGGGGGTGCAGAGCGAGGTGTTCACGCGGGAGGCGTTGGAGGCGAGTGTGGCGCTGGCGGATTTGCCGACCGACCATGAGCATGCGACGCCGGCCTTGCGGCGGCACTTCCCGCGGTTCAGCGTTTTGAGCGTACTGGCGCCGCCGGAGCTTGAGCGGCCGCAGTACCGGTTGTGTGTGGACAACCTCGATGATCTGGCAGTAGTGAAGGAGTTGTTTGAGAGGGTGCCGCATGAGGCGGACTTGCCGCCGGATTTGCTGGCGGTATGCGAGGAGCTGGATGGGGATGAGGAGTTGCGGGGGCGGAATGCGAGTGTGGTGCAGAAGTACAAGACCGGGAATGATTTGCAGGGGAAGGCGCCGACGGTGATGATGCCGCTGGCGTGGAGGGAAACGGCGAAAACGGAAAACAGAGAACGGAAAACAGGGGGAAACGGCGGGGGGAATGAGGGAGAGTGAGTGCGGGGGAGAGTGGGTGCGGACGCCCGCCCTACGAAGAGGGTGAAATCGGCTGTAGGGCGGGGGCTCGTACCCCGCCGCTCGGAAGGTCGGTGATAACGGTCGGCGGGCAGGATGCCCGCGCACCCACGGCGGGACACGGCGAGACGCCCGTCCTACTGAGCCGGTGAAATCGGCTGTAGGGCGGGGGCTCGTACCCCGCCGCTCGGATGGTCGGTGATAACGGCCGGCGGGGTACGAGCCCCCGCCCTACAGCCGGAGCCCCCGCCCTACGGCCGACGACTTCCGGCACACGGAGTGTGCCTACCACGCGACAAGGTGTGCCCGTCACGCGGGCAAGAAGAGATACCGTCGAAAGGACTTTTTTGTTTTATGGCTCCTATTACTACCATCATTGTCGGCGCCGGACATCGGGGCGTTGGCTATGGTTCTTATTCGATTTCGCATCCCGATGAGTTCAAGGTTGTGGGCGTGGCCGATCCTGATCCCGTGCGGCGGCAGGCTGCGATGGAGCGGTTTGGCTTTGGCGAGGACATGTGCTTCGAGACCGCCGAGCAGCTGGCGGAGCGGGGGCAGCTTGCTGATACCGTGATCAATGGCACCATGGACGCCGATCATGTGCCGACTTCGCTGCCGCTATTGGAGGCGGGGTACCATATTCTGCTCGAGAAGCCGATCTGCCCGACCAAGAGTGAGCTGCTGGCGCTTCTGGAGACGGCGCGGCGGACGGACCGGCGGGTGCTGGTGGGGCATGTGCTGCGGCATGCGCCCTTCTATGCGGAGGTGCGGCGGCGCGTGGCGGCGGGGGAGATTGGCGACATCGTGACCGTGAACACGACCGAGCGGGTGAGCTATCACCACATGGCCGTGGTGTTTGTGCGGGGAAAGTGGAACCAGAAGGCGAGCAGCAACCCGATGCTGATGTCGAAGTGCTGCCATGATCTGGACCTGATCACCTGGATGAAGACCGGGATCAAGCCACGGCTGGTCGCGAGTCTGGGCGGGAGAATGCACTTCCGCGAGGAGTATGCGCCGAAGGGGTCCGGGACGCGCTGTCTGGTGGACTGCCCCATCGAGCGCGAGTGTGACTATTCGGCGCGCAAGCACTACCTGGAGCAGAATCTGTGGGGCCCGTACACGTGGCATTGCCTCGAGTACCTGGGGACGCCGACCGAAGAGGACAAGATCAAGTCGCTCTCGACCGACAACCCGCACGGGCGCTGCGTGTGGAAGTGCGAGAATGATGTGGTCGATCACCAGTCCGTGATCATCCAGTTCGCGGACGGATGTGTGGGGAACCATACGCTGACCACCGGGACGGCGAAGCCTTGTCGCACGATCCACCTGGTCGGAACCAAGGGCGAGATCGAGGGTAGCGTCGAGGACGGGGCGTTTGTGACGCGGTTCCCGGATGCGCGGGCGGGCTGTGAGTATACGGAGACGCCCGTGGACCTGAACGTGTCAATGGACATGCACGGCGGCGGGGACATGCGGCTGGTGGAGGACTTTGTGCGAGTGGTGCGGGGCGAGCAGCCGTCGCTGTCCACGACGCAGCTTGAGGACTCGATCTATGGGCATTTGATCGGGTTTGCGGCTGATGTGGCAATGGAAGAGAAGCGGGTGGTGGAGATCGAGGATCTGGACTAGAAGCCAGTCAGAGCCCTTGAGACAGCGGGCGTCGGGCTCTGGAGAGGCCTCCCACTCTGAACCATCGAATGGGGCCGCAGTCTCAAAAAAGTCACAAAATCCAGAAGGAATCCTGAGGGGGAGTGCGGAACCAGTTCATCGGGGTGCGTGACGCATCGCATCTTTCAGGGAGGCTTCGCATGGAGATTCGGGTCAGCCCTGCTGTTACCGTGGTCGTGCTCATCGTCGTCGGGGCGATTCTGGTCGGTCTGTACTACATGGTGATGGCCGCACCAGGCACCAAGGCGGTGGCCGGAATGGTTGGGCCTGCGCCTGAGGTGGCACCGCCGACGGCGGCGGTTGAGCCGACGAGCACCACCGCTCCAGTGGCCGCCGGGGACAAGAAAGAGGCGAGTGCAGAGGCGAAGAAGGACGCGGCTGCCACGGACAAGGGCGAGGCTGCGGCGACGGAGACGAAGGACAAGGCGGCCGGGGACGGCAAAGAGGCCCCGGCACCGGAGAAGAAGGACACAGCGCCGGCGGCGTCCTGAGGATAGCTCTCAATTTATGCCGCAGCCTGCTTCATTGCAGGCTGCGGCTTTTGTTGTTCTGGAGGCTGAGGAGGGTTCGCGGAAGGTGTCTCTTGACGTCGCGGGGAATCGAGTCAGTGGTCGCGTCGAGGGGCCCTGGAGCCGCCCGGCTGGAAGCCGGGCTCCATTGGCGTAATCTCGCGGCTGGAAGCCGCTCGTACGGCAGTGGGGCGGCTGGAAGCTGCTGGTGCGGCAGTGGGCGGCTGAGGCTGCTCGTACGGCGATGGGCGGCCCCCCTGCTTTTGCGGCAGTGAACTACCTGAAGCCGCTCGTACGGCAGCAACATAGCACAATACTACGTGTGGAGAGGATCGTCATGCCACAGGTTATCGTTGTTGATTGCGGTTCGACCAACATCCGCGCCATCGCTGTTGATGAGACCGGGCAGATTGTGGCGAGTGCCGGGCGGCCGAATGATTCTACGCCGCAGGAAGGGCAGCCCAAGGGCTACATCATCTGGGACCTGCCGCAGCTTTGGAAGAAGATCTGCGATGTGTGCCGGGAGGTCGCGCCGCGGGCGACGGACGTGCGCGCGATGACGCTGACGACCTGGGGCGCGGATGGGGCGCCGGTGCGCGAGGACGGGACGCTGGCCTACCCACCGATCTGCTGGCAGGACAACAGGACGCAGGGGATCATTGACCACATTGACGACTACCGCAGTGCGTGGGATTTGTATGCAACCACGGGGTATCAGCTCATCCCGTTCAACACACTGCTGCGGCTGATCTGGCTGCGGGAGAACCAGCCGGAGACGCTGGAGGGGACGCAGTGGCTGATGATGCCGGGGCTGCTGTCGTACCTGCTGTGCGGCGAGCGCTCGATTGAGCGGACGGCGGCGGGTACCATGATGGCGCTGGACATGGCGAAGGGCGACTGGTCAGCGGAGCTTCTGGGCCTGGCTGAGCTGGAGGCGTCGTTCTTCCCGCGCTGGGTCTTGCCGGGTGACGTGATTGGGAAGCTGACGACGAAGGCGGCCAAGGAGACGGGGCTTCCGGCAGGCATCGCGGTGGTCGCCGCGGGGCATGACACGCAGTTTGCGGCGATTGGCTCGGGCGCGCAGCCGGGGGAGGCAATCTTGTCCTCGGGGACATGGGAGATCCTGATGCTGCGCCAGGACAGCTTCCAGGTGAACCGGCAGGGATTTGACGACGGAGTGTTGGTGGAATGTGATGCTCTGCCGGGGATGTTCAACCCGCAGCTTCTGATGATGGGGTCCGGGGTCCTGGAGTGGATAAGAGATCAGTTCTACCGTGACTTGCCGGAGGGCGCGGAGGGGTATGCGGAGTTGGCGGTGGAGGCATGCAAGGCCGGTCCCGGGGCCGGTGGGGTCTCGGTGCTGCCCAGCTTCGTGCCCTCGACAGGGCCGGCGAAGCGGTATGGGACGCAGGGGACGGTGCTGGGGCTGACGATTACGTCCGAACCGGGGCAGATCTACCGCGCGGCGCTGGAGGGGCTCACGTTCCAGTTGCGGCACGCGATCGAGGTGCTGGGAGCGTCGAGCGGAGCGGCACCGAACCTGATCCGGGTGGTTGGTGGTGGGTCGAAGAACGACCTGTGGAACCAGCTACGCGCCGACGTCACCGGGCTGCCGATCATCACGATTGAGCAGAAGGAAGCTACGGTGCTGGGCGCGGCGATGTTTGCGTTCAAGGGCGCAGGGGAGTTCGCGGACATCCAGGAGGCGCAGGCGGCGATGACCGGCGGCCAGACGACGGTCGAGCCAGGGGTGGAGGGGGACGCTTACGGCGAGGCCTATGGGCGGTACCGGAAGGTGCTGGAGGATCTGAGCGGGTTCTACGGTTAGGCGCGGGAGGTCGGGGTCTGGAGACCCCTCCCACAAGTGATTGAGGCCACGTGATGGTCGGGGGCAGTGCCCCCTCCCACAACATTTTGATCGAAGAGAGGTCATTACGCCTGCGATTAACCCCGAGCGTGAGGCCGCTGTTCGGATTGCTGAATTGATGTGCGTGGCTGCCCGCACCGCTCCGAAAGCGTGCGGGATTGACAATATCGTGACGGCTATCGTGGCCGATGAGGCTGAGAGGGCGGCGCTGGCGGCGGAGATGCGGGCCTTCGGCGAGCAAATCGGCGCGCCGTTCTTCCTGCGTGACGCCGACAACCTGATGGCTGCCGACGGGTGCGTTATCCTGGGTACGAAGCTGGCCCGGCTCCACATTCCGGGCTGTAACCTGTGCGGTTTCCCCAGTTGTGACGCGAACGAGGAGGCAGGGGCGCGGTGCGCCTACAACGCGGGCGATCTGGGCATTGCGCTCGGGTCAGCGGCCTCCGTGGCGGCTGATCACCGGGTTGATTGCCGTGTGATGTACACCGTCGGGATGGCGGCAGTACGGCTGGGGCTGCTGGGTGGAGAAGTCGCGATTGCGCACGGGATACCGCTGTCAATCAAGGGAAAGAATATATTCTTTGACCGGAAATAGGCGAAAATGGGGGTATAGGGGGGTTTTACTGCAAAGGATATAATGATATACTCATCTGCACCAGGTCCTCGGCCCTGCTTGGGATTCTTCGCTTCGCTCAGAATGACAGTAGTGGGCGCCTGACTTTCGGGCTCCCGGCACTGTCCGGAAATTCTTCGCTTCGCTCAGAATGATCAGCAGTGGCTGCCTGGCCCTTTTTTGCAAGGAGTGCCTGCCCATGAGCGACCACTTCGCGGACTTCGACCACCCAAAGCGCCACGGCTTGGAGCATCACGGCTTCAAGAACGTCGGTAACGTCTACTGGACCCCCAGCACCCCCACTCTGTACGAGCAAGTCATCCGCCGCCGCGAAGGTATCATCTGCCACCTCGGCCCCATCGCCGTACGCACGGGGCACCACACGGGTCGCTCGCCCGATGACAAGTTCATCGTGCATGAGGCATCGTCGGCTGACCACATCTGGTGGGGCAAGGTCAACCGCGAGTTCGAGCAGGAGCGCTTCAACGCGCTATACCAGCGGCTGATGGCGTACGTTCAGGGTCGCGATCTGTTCGTGCAGGACTGCTACGTTGGCGCGGACCCGCAGTATTCGATGCCGATCCGGGTCATCACCGAGGACGCGTGGCAGAGCCTGTTCACGCGCAACATGTTCATTCAGATGAAGGACAGGGCGAAGCTCGATGAGCACCGGCCCGAGTTCCGGGTACTTTGCTTCCCGCACTTCCATGCCCTGCCTGAACTGGACAAGACAAACTCGGAAGCCTTCATCATCGTAGACTTCAGCCAGAAGACGGTCCTGATCGGCGGAACCTCATACGCCGGCGAGATCAAGAAGTCTGTTTTCACGATACTCAACTACTACCTGCCGCGGCAGGAAGTACTGTCGATGCACTGCTCGGCGAACATGGGACCGAGCGGCGATGTGGCGCTGTTCTTCGGGCTGTCCGGCACGGGCAAGACGACGCTGTCGGCTGACCCCGAGAGGATGCTCATCGGCGATGACGAGCACGGCTGGAGCGACAACGGGATCTTCAACTTCGAGGGCGGCTGCTACGCGAAGGTCATCAACCTCTCGCGCGAGGCTGAGCCCGAGATCTATGAGTGCACGCGGCGGTTCGGCACCATTCTCGAGAACGTGATGCTCGATAGCGAGATGCGGCGCGTGGATCTGTTCGATGCGACGCTGACCGAGAACACCCGCGCGGGCTACCCCATCAGCCACCTGTCGAATGCAGTGCGCGAGGGTCGCGGGCCGCACCCGCAGAACGTAATCCTGCTGACTTGCGACGCTTTCGGCGTCATGCCGCCGATCGCCAAACTCACGACCGAGCAGGCGATGTACCAGTTCCTGTCCGGCTACACGGCGAAGGTCGCCGGGACCGAGCGCGGGATGGGCAGCGAACCGGAGGCGACGTTCAGCGCGTGCTTCGGAGCGCCCTTCATGGCGCTGCCGCCGACGGTGTACATGACCATGTTCGGCGAAAGGCTGCGACGCCACAACGTAAAGTGCTGGCTCGTGAACACGGGCTGGCAAGGCGGGTCTCCTGCCCATGGTGGCAAGCGCATTTCCATTCAGCACACGCGAGCGCTGGTTCGCGCAGCGCTTACCGGGGCGTTGGACGACGTGCCGACCTACCAGGACGAGCTGTTTGGCATGGCTGTGCCCGAGAACGTCCCGGGCATTCCGCCCGAAGTGTTGCGGCCGCGACAGATGTGGTCCGACCCGGCCCAGTACGATATCCAGGCCGAGAAGCTTGTGGACCTGTTCCAGCAGAATATGGAAAAGTTCAAGGGGATGGTTGGGCCGGAGATCCTGGCGGTGGGGCCGAAGCATAGGGCGTAGGGGGGAGAACGGCGGGAACAGATGAGGCGGGAACTGGTGAGGCGGGAACGCGGGAACGCGAGAGGCAAAGACAAAAGGCGAGAGCCGCATCCGATCTGGATGCGGCTCTTTTTGTTTGGGTGGGTGGGAGTGGGTTCGAGACGAACCCACCTACGCGGCTGAGGCAGTGGTCTAGCTGGGTTCGAGACGAACCCAGGTACGCGGCTTAGGCGATGGCCACCACGGAGTGTCGGCCCCACGCGGTACTTAGACGTCGGCGAGGACTTCGGCTACGGTTACTTCGCGGTTCTCGCGGAGGCTGCGCTTGCCGGCTTCGCAGGTGGCGATCAGTTCTACTTCCTCTTCGATGGGGACGGTCTGGTTGTCGTTGACGACGTAGTCCACGAAGGCTTCGAGGAGGTAGGTGTAGAGGTCGGTGAGGTCGGGTGTCATTGGCTTCCAGCCCTTGGAGCCGTAGAGGTTGAACTGCCAGCCGGCGCTCATGTAGGGCTGCTCGCCGACGATCAGCATGACGTCGCGGCCGCTGGCGAAGCGGACGCGGGCGAGGTTGCGCTTGTCCTGGCCGACGTTCATGACGGAGACTGCGCCGCTGCCGAAGACGCCGTAGGCCATTGAGAGGGCGTGCATGCCGTAGTAGACGAGGTCGTTGCCGCAGGAGGAAGTGGCGACCCAGACGTCGCCCCACTTGCCCTCTTCGACCTCTTTCTTGGTCTGCAAGATGTCGGGGACAAAGCGAAGGGAACTGGCGGACATGAACTTGGTGCCGCTTTCGTTCACGGCCTTCTGGACCTGCAGGCACTCCCTGGCGGTCATGGCGAGGGGCTTGTCGCAGAAGGTGGGCGTGCCCTTGCTGAGGGGGTAGAAGGCGTACTCGTACTGCCGCGCGGTGCCGTCATCCACGATGACTACGGCGTCGACGTCATCACAGCAGGCTTCCGCGGTGTCGGCGACCTCAGGGATGTTGCACACATCCGCGAGCAACTCGGCGGCCTCGGGCACGCGGTCCCAGACTTTGACGACCTGGCAGTCAGGGACGATTTTGCCGGAAGCGGCGAAAGTGTACTTGTTGGCGTCGTAGGTTTTCGCTTTCTTCTCGGCGTCGTAGCCGTTGAACGTGGAAGCGAAGGCGGTGCCGTGGAATGAGCCCCAGGTGAGGGGGGCGTCCGCCTCCATGTACGTCCGGGCGTATGTTGCCGCCGAGACCAGACCGATCCTTAACATCAGAATTCCTCCATATTTGTTACGTCGTCAGATTGCTCCGTGGCAGTAGACTACTTGCACCGGGGTGTCGCCGGTGCGACGGGCGCAGTGCTTTACCCCAGGGCCGACGTAGACGGCGACGCCGGGCTCGAGCGGGATGATCTCCTCGCCGACCTTGATCTCCCCCACTCCGGCGAAGACGAACACGGCCTCCTGGTCGGCGTGGACCTGCGGATCACCGAATTCGGTGGCAGTGTAGTTGGCGCGGCCGAGGTTGAAGCCGGAGGTGGTTGGGATGGCTTCGGTACCGATGAGGTCTTTGCTCCAGCGGTCGGGGAACTGGGTTGGTTGGACGGCTTTCTCGTTGGTGGCTGGCATGTGGGACTCCGATTGCTGCCGCCCCTTCGGGGCTCATAGTGTTGGGTGCGAGTGGCCCAGGGCCTTGCGGCCCTGGCTAGATGCCTCACGGCCCTTCGGGCCTAACGGCAACGGCCGATAGCGCCTGATGAAGAGCAGCTTAGCGCTATGGGACCAGTAAGCGTCTGGCGTTTCCCGCGCCGATTGCCGCTATGTCGTAGCCCTGCTTTTCGAGGGCTTCCATGCGCACGAGGGCGGGTTCGGGATAGTTGAACGGGATGCCGCTGCCGAAGACTATGCGGTCGGCGCCGAGGGCGTCGATGAGCGCGAGCGCGTCCTGTGTGTATACAGCGTCGGGGCGGCAGATGTCTACCCAGTAGTTGGCGGGCAGGTCGGCCTGCTTCTTCACGAAGTCGCTGCCGCCTACGCCGAGGGCGTTGGTGACGAGAAACCTGGCCTGCCCGTGGGCGGCCGTGAGGGCTGCGAACTCGTTGAGGTTCACGTCGGGAGCGTCGATGAGCCAGTGACGCTGGCGATAGTCTTCGACGCGCTGAGGAACGCTGATGACCATGTTAAGGGCGGTGGCGGCGTCTACGAGAGCGTGGCAGCAGGCGTCGGTTAGCTTGTACTGGTGGTAGGTCGGGTACAGGCGCAGCCCCCTGGCGCCCAGGGTTTCCGCGCACCAGGTGAGGTCCTTCTCCCAGGCGGCGTAGGCCGGGTTGATGACAGCGAAGGGGACCAGGCGGTCGGAGGAGGCAGTCTGCAGGGATTCCCACAGTTCCTCGTTGCCCGCGTGGGAATTGCGGTACATGATGGCGCTCGCGGAGGAGACCCAGGCGGACTCGATGCCCGCACGGTCCATGAGCGCGAGGAGGGCGTCCGGTGTGTTGTGCCGCAGGCGGCGGGTGGCCCAGTGGCCGAGGTAGGCGTTGGTGTCGATGAGTGTCATTTCTATGCTCGCCCCACTAACCGCAGGTAGTTTCCGCCCCAGATTGCCTGCTTGTCTTCTGCTGAGATCTGCGCACCGCGAATTTTGCCCACTCCGGCGCTGAGGCTGCCGTCGCAGGCGAAGAGGAGTTTGTCGGCACCGATGGTTCTGACGGCCATCTCAATGAGGCCCTCGTCTACCACGCTGCCGCTCGTGTCGGCGTAGAGGCTGGGGGCCTCGGCTGTGGCCTTGATGACCCATTCCCAGTCGCCGCCGCCGCCGAGGTGGCCGACGATGAGCTTGGCCTCAGGATATGCGGCGGCCATGCGCGCGAGGTGGCCGGCGTCGGAGATGCACGGCTGGCCAGGCAGCGCGTCGGTGCAGTGGCCCTGGTGCTCCAGAACGGGGATGTCGAGGGCTATGCACTTCTCGATGATCGGCCGGAGGACTGGGTCGTCGAAGAAGTACTCGTTGTAGAGCTTCACGCCGACCATGTTCTCGACCTGCAGGCAGCGGTCAATCTCGGCGAGGGCCTCGCGGGTGTAGCCGGGGTTGACGTAGCAATAGCCCCAGATGCGGCCGGGGAACTCCTTCATCGCGGCAATGAGGCGGTCGTTGCCGGCGCGGAAGGTGTCGGGTCTCGAGGGGCGCGGGGCGAGGCAGGAGCAGACGAAGACATCAATCCCGAGGAGATCGCCGCCCTCAATCTGGGCGCGATCACGGGTTTGTTCGAAGCTCAGGGAGAAGTCCCCGGGCCAGCTAACGTGAGCGTGGGCATCAATAACCATATGCGGTCCTAAGAGAGAGTTGTGTGAGCGTACTAACGGCTATGTGAATCAGGGAGCGCTGGTTGGTTGGCGGGGGTTCGCCCGGCTGGAAGCCGGGCTCCGTTGGCGTCAACTCGCGGCAGGATCTCCTATTTCGCACTTTGACAATTGGTCTTCGTTTTTTCTGCAGAAGGAGTCTAGACATTTGTCTAGGTTTGCGTTATGCTTGGGGCATGACAGACGATCTGATCGGCAAGTAT
>JBDKRC010000195.1:0-3506 GCA_039683575.1 Armatimonadia bacterium
ATACTTGCCGATCAGATCGTCTGTCATGCCCCAAGCATAACGCAAACCTAGACAAATGTCTAGACTCCTTCTGCAGAAAAAACGAAGACCAATTGTCAAAGTGCGAAATAGGAGATCCTGCCGCGAGCTGACGCCAACGGAGCCGGGCTTCCAGCCCGGCGGGCGTCCGCACTCAACCGCTATCTTGACTCCGAGGCCCCTCATGCCCCGCGGCAAGCCCACCAACAAACTCAACGACCTCACCAACCGCGACTGGATGGTCGAGACCAAGAGCTTCTGGCACAGCCGTGGCGGCCCTCAGACCGGCCTCACCCTCGAAGACCTCGAAGCCCTCACTGCCTGCCTCACCGACCGCCTCGGCGCAGACCGCGCTGCCGAGCTTCTCGGCCAGATCATCCCCTCCAGCATGCTCTCCCAGGCCCCGCCGCGCGGCAAGCTCAAGTCCCTGCACCCCGCCACCTTCTCTGAGCGCGACATTGAGCGCCTGATCCGCTTCTTCACCAAGGAAGGCGAACTCGTCCTCGACCCCTTCCTCGGCAGCGGCTCGACCCTCCTCGCCGCCCGCGATACCGGCCGCCGGGGCCTCGGCATCGAGCTCATCGAGCAATGGGCAACCGTCGCCACAGAGCGCCTCGGTGACGTCGCGCCGACTGACTACCAGATACTGCAGGGCGACGCCCGCGAAGGGCTCGCCACTCTCGCCCCCGGCACCGCCGACTTCATCGTCACCAGCCCGCCCTACTGGAGCATCCTCGAGAAGAAAGGGATGAAGGTCCAGGCCGAACGCGAGGCCCACGACCTCCCCACCAAGTACAGCGAATCCGCCGCCGACCTCGGCAACATAACCGACTATGACGAGTTCCTCGACGCCCTCGCCGCGATCTTCGCCGAGTGCGCCCGCGTCCTCAAGCCCCGCAGATACCTCGCCGTGGTCGTCTCCGACTTCCGCCACGGCCCGCAGTTCGTGCTCTTCCACGCCGACCTCGCCCGCCGCATCGAGCAAGTCGGCTTGCCCCTGCGCGGCATCACAATCCTGCTGCAGGACAACAAGAACCTCTACCCCTTCGGCGTAGGCAACGCCTTCGTCTCCAACATCCATCACCAATACATCCTGATCCACCAAAAGCCCGCCTGAGGAATCTCCCTCATGCTCAGCGTCCAGTATTCAAACTGTCTGTAATTCGCGTGGTCGGTTCGTCCCGAACCGACGCCACCGGCCCCCCTTTAGCGTGGGCCCCACTCCGTGGCGGCCGCCGTGCGTGGCGGGGAGTCGTGCCTTTGGACGGGCCGCATGACCGCAGCCTCACCATGGTCATCCGGCCCACGCCATTATCACCGACGAAAATGGGGACTGACACCACTTTCGCAACCTACCTCACCGCCCACCAGTAACCATCGCGCGAAAATGGTGTCTGTACCCACTTTCCCACGGAGGAACCCAACATGCTAACCGCCCCCCAGCGCCAAAAACTCCTCACCGTAGCCCGCGAGTCCGTCATGGCCGCCTGCTGCAACGCCGCCGAACCAGACCTCACCACCGATGACCCGTACCTCACCGCCGTCCAGGGCGCCTTCGTGACACTTCACGCCCCCGACGGCGACCTCCGCGGCTGCATCGGCCACATCGAGGGCCACGAGCCGCTCATCGAGACCGTCGCCGACATGGCGGTCGCGGCAGCCACCCAGGACCCGCGCTTCCCCCGCGTGCGCTGCGAAGAAGTGCCGGGCCTGCATATCGAGATCTCAGTCATGTCGCCGATTCGTGAGGTGAAAGAGGTCGGGGAGATCGAGGTAGGCCGTCACGGCCTGATCGTCACATGCGGCTACCGGCGCGGCCTCCTGCTGCCCCAGGTAGCCACAGAGTACGCGTGGACGTGTGACGAGTTCCTCTGCCACACCTGCATAAAAGCCGGCCTCCCCCCTCACGCCTGGCGCGACGAGGCCACCACCATAGAGTGCTTCGAAGCCGAAGTCTTCAGTGAGGCCAAGCCACAGGTAGCCCGTTAGGGACGAACCTCTGGCTTTGCAGGTTTCTCTCTGATGGTGAGCAGAAAGTAGAAATCGTTCGGAAGATCGATGAGCCCGTCAACCTGTTCCCCCGCCACGTCGGCCGCGATAGTGCCCAACTCCGCCCCTGTCTCCCGATTTGTGATCAGCACATCCCCCAGCCGCTTCTGCGTGTCGCGCACGATCACGTGCATCTGCATTGTTTCGTCGGGGTCGGGAGCGAAGAAGGTCCATCCTGTCGGCGACTGCGGGTCGTTGATTTGGCGCCGCCCCCAGATGTCCGGCGCGTCTGAGACCTTCTCACCCGGCAGGAAGCCGGCGACTGGTCCCTCAATCTCCCGGAACTCGGACCCTCCGGTCCTATAGTTCACCCACATGCCGCTGAAGCCCACGTACACCGAGAGCGCCGGGTCGAACGGGAAGGCCTTCGGGGTCTGTTCGCCCGCGCCGACTACCACCTCGGCAGCGGCGGCAGCCGTTACCTTCCCTAGCCGGGCCGTCACCATGACCTTGTAGGTGCCCGCCGCAATGTAGGCGTGGCGGGCGGGATTCCCGTCCCCCTGCACCGCATCACCAAACTGCCACTCCCACTGCAGCTTCGCGGCGTCGAGTTGCTCGCCGTCCTCAGAGGCCGCCGCCCGGAAGGTGACGGCAGCGTTGACCGCTAGCTGCGGCGGGCCGGCTGGCTGAACGATGGCAACAGTCAGAGCCGCAACCGCGCTCCCCGGCAGGCTCGCGACCAGTAAGGCATACAGAAATCCCAGGCCCCATGACTGCACTCGCATCTCGTCTCCCCTCCTGCGTTATTGCACCTCCAAAACTGTCCCCTCCCCAGCCTCCAACCTCACCACATCCCCCTTTAACCCCTCACCAGTCCGCAAGTCCGTCAGCCCCTTGACCTCTCCCGTCAGCTTCAGCTCACTCGGCTTATCCGTATCGTCGTTCACGACCACATAGTAGGTCTTCTTCAGCGCCTCATTCTTCAGCACCCCGACCCATCCCGGCGCCGCCACTTGCACCGGCCATATATCCAGCGGCTTGGCCCCACGCAGCACCGGCAGCAGCTTCCGCACGTCGGCGAAGGTAGCCGTCAGGGCATCATACTGCGGCGTAGCGGACCCATCCGGGCGGATCAGCCCTCCTGACCCCATCGGCGCCGCCGCCGTAGCCTTCATGCTCTCCGGGAAGGTCTTCCCCTCGTACGGCGGCTTGTCGGCGTTGTCCTTGACCGGCGACTCGTGGACATAGAAGATCACGCCCTGCGCCCCCAAGCCCAGCGCGCTCCACACCTGCCACCGGGTCTCCCCCACCGTCGGCACCCGCCAGTGCAGCACCCCGCCGGGCAGAATGGTCATGTCGCCCTTCGCGTCATACTTCCATGGCCCCCAGATATCGGCAAACATCTGCGGCATGACCCACGGTACCCGGCCCTTCTCCAGGGCCGCTTTGACCGTGGTCTCCACCTGCCGCCGGTACCAGTTACGCGAGACGTTCGCGGG
>JBDKRC010000196.1:0-88894 GCA_039683575.1 Armatimonadia bacterium
GCCTCCCAACCAAGGGCGCACAAGCCGACAGGCCACCAACCCGCCTCCGACCACCCCTGGCGCAAGTCCTACAAAGGGACATTTCTAGCTGGCAGATAGAGGGACATTTCTACTTTGCGTTGACAGATTGGGGATGGGCCACCTTGCTCCTCTTCTGTAGGGCGGGGGCTCGTACCCCGCCACTCGGGTAGTCGGCGATAACGGCCGGCGGGGTACGAGCTGCGATGCAGACATCGCCAAGCCCCGCCCTACAGCAGAGGCCGGCTCCCCTTGGCGTCACACATCGAAAACCACTGTCACTGTCAGCAGGTCGCCCTGTGGGGTGATTTGCAGGCCGTGACGGGTCACTGCCTTAATCGGGGCTCCGAAGAGCGTTTCGGCGGCTTCTCGAGGGATTACGCTTACCCGTAGAGTGGCCGTCTGCTCGGTGGCCTCGGTCACCTCGACGGTCACCGGAGCAAGGGCCTCGTCTTCGAGGAGATACAAGAGCTCTCGCAGGGCGTGGTGGACCAGCAGTTCGGGGCTTTCGGCCTCGATCTGGCGCTCAAGGGTCTCGTCGGCCTGCGTTAGCGGCTCGATGTACAGCAGCGCGAGCATCCCCGCCGCGGCGTTCTCCACCAGTTCCCGCATGTCGCGACCATAGGCCCTAATGGCCTGGTCGGCGGTGTGTTCCACTAGATCGAACTTGGGCATAGCCTACCCCAACTGGGCCAGCGCTTTCCTCACTTAGACTCGGACGCAAGCAGAGGCCTCAAGACCTCAGCGGGGCGACTAATTGGTCACTCTTTGACGACCAGCACGGCATTTGAGACTGCGCGCTCGCAGCCGTCGCTGGGATCGTTGAGCAGTTGGCCACCGACCACTATCGCGGTCGAGCCGCCGCCGTCGAGGTTCATGGCGCTGCGGGCGCCCAGCTTGACCATTGTCGCCGCGAGTTCTTTGAGCGTCATGCCCGGGTTCTGGACGGCGAGAAGGATCACTTCGCCGGTCGCGGAGAGGCCGACCGCCGAGCGAGGGCGGCAACTGGCAGTGACGTCGGAGCGGAAGCGCTCGGCCTGACCATTGACGCACACCTGCCCGTCCACCACCAGCACCGGGCCGCCGCCGATGGCGTGCCGCAGGTTCGGCCACTGCGGGGCGGTCTGCAGGTGTAGTTTGACACTAGTGCCCTGGCAGATATTGGCGAGGGTCTCAGCGCGGCGGCCGTTGCCGGAGATTACGTACCCTCCGTCTGGTATGGGCACATCCATTCCCGCGGGATAGACGGCGGCCACCAGGCCGCCAGCGGTTACGGCCAGTCGCGTCTTGCCGGGGGCCCCCGTAACCAGCGGCCCCCAGCGTTGGGTGAAGACCACGATGCCGTCGTCGGTCAGATGCCCCTCGTTCAGGCTCTCGATGGGCAGGAAGCCGAAGCCGTCGAACTCGAGCTTGCCGTCGAAGTCCACGTTGGCGATGGTGTAGTTGCCGTCAGTGGTGATGCCGAGCACTGCACGGCTGTATAGCGGAGGCTTGATCCACTCGCCATCAATCACCAGCATGCCCAGCGGAGGGCCGTTTTTGGCGAAGAAGCCACCGTTGATGGCCCCGTAGGCGTTGTTGTGACGAGCGGCAATACGGGAGACGGTCCTGCGATGCATGATCGTGCCGTCGGCCAGCGCCGGGCATAGGGTCCAGCCGGTCTTCTGGGGGTTGAAGCGGATCACGTAGCCTCGCACGGGCCCCTTACTGCCGGTGAAGGCATGGCTGCTCCAGAGATCGCCGGGGCGAGGCTTGGGGGCGACCTTGGGCTGTACCGGGGCAGGGCACTCGGTGGGCTGACGGAGCAGGTCCACGACTATCCGCGAGGGTTCGCTGAGGGTGAAGAGTTGCGGCGGCTCGGTGCTGGCGTGGCTGAAGATCAGGCGCGTGAAGCCGTCCTGCAGGCTCTCAGTGACCTGCTGGGCGAGGGCGTCGTCGAACTCGTGCACCCGCAGCAGGCTCTTGCGGCCTTCGGCATCGGGGAGGGCGGGGAACTCGACAATGAGCTTGCCGGGCTCTTCGTACCAGCGGAAGAAGGCGGGCTGCGAGACGTCCACGACGAAGCGCACCCGGTCGGGGTGGATGCCTTGCCGCAGGGAGGTAACGCCGCTCGGGGCGGTGGTGATCTCCCAGGTCGCGGCCTGGCGGACGGTCAGGCCCAGCGGCTCGACAAGAATCTGGACGGGCACGAGGAGGTCGCCCTCGCGAAGCACGGGCGCGACTGGCGCCTGCAGCTTCTGTTGCTCAAGCTGATATTCGCGATTGCCGGCGCGCAGGGCCAACTGCCGGCCATAGGCGCGCAGCCGCCAGACGGTATTGTCCTGCTCGACGGTTACGCCGAGGTCGCTCTCCAGCACGCAGGTCGGCACGAGCAATTGGCCGTCCACAACGATGGGGGCGGGCTCGGGCTCAAGGAGGCGGCCGTTGATGCTCAGGGGGGCAGGGGCCTCCTGAGCGTGGGCGCAGGCGGTGGCTGCGAGCACGATTAGGAGTATGAGGGGGACGTGGTTGCGGTTCATGCTGTTACGTTGGGTGCTGTGATGTTTGCTGCGATCTACGACGGCAATCCCTATTCTACCACTTCGATGCTGAGAGTGTTGGTGGTGCCGGGCTGGCCCATCGGGACCCCGGCGGTGATGGCCACCAGATCGCCGGTCGCCACGTGGCCCAGGCGCTTTACCTCGGCGGTCGTGCGGCTGATCATCTCTTCGGTCGCGGCCACCGTTGATACCAGGACGGGGATGACACCCCAGTACAGGCTGCAGCGGCGGGCAGTGGCCTCCAGGGGCGTGCAGGCCAGCAAGGGCACCCGCGGGCGACGCTTGGAGACGAGGCGCGCCGTGGAACCGGATTCGGTGAAGGCGATGATGGCCTTTGCGCCCACTTCGCCGGCAATCTCGGCCGCCGCGCGGCTGATGGCGTCGGCTACGCCCAACTGGGCATTCTCCGGCGCCTGCAGCCACTCCGAATGGCGCCAGCGCGCCTGCTCGTTCTCGGCCACTGACGCGATCCGCCGCATCATGGCGACTGCTTCGACGGGATAGTGACCGACAGCGGTTTCGGCTGACAGCATCACGGCGTCGGTGCCGTCGAAAATGGCGTTGGCGACGTCGGAGGCCTCGGCACGGGTCGGGCGCGGGTTGTCGAGCATGGACTGCAGCATCTGGGTGGCGGTGATGACAGGCTTGCCCTGCAGGGCACACTCGGCGATGATGCGCTTTTGCCAGACCGGAACCTGCTCAGGCGACAGTTCGACGGCCAGATCGCCCCGGGCGATCATGATCGCATCCGCGGCGGCCACAACCTCGCTCATCCGGTCAAGCGCCTCGGATTTTTCGAGCTTGGCGACGATCGGCGTGACATTGCAGCCCCGGCGACAGAGGCCGCGCAGTTCCAGCACGTCCTCAGGCCGGCGGACGAAGCTCAGGGCTACGTAATCCACGCCGAGTTCCAGCGCAAATTCGAGATCTTCGCGGTCCTTTTCGGTCAGCGAAGGCGTGCTGACACGCACGCCCGGCAGGTTTATACCCTTGTGCTCACCCAGCGGCCCGCCGGTGACGACGGTGCAGGTCACGTCGGTACGGGTTTTGTTGTTGACTTCCAGTTCTAGTAGACCGTCGTCGAGCAAGATATGGTCCCCCGGCTTGACATCCTCGGCGAGGTGCTCGTAGGTCGTCGAGACGCGGTCGGCAGTGCCGATGAGGGGCTCGGTAGTGATGACGAGGGTGGCCCCGGCCACGAGTTCGACCGGTCCGCCGCCGGCCAGGGTTCCAGTGCGGATCTTGGGGCCCTGCAGGTCAGCGAGGATGGCTACATGGGCGCCGGTCTCGGCGGCAGCATTGCGCAGGGCCTCGACGGTGCGGGCGTGGTCCTCGTGGGTGCCGTGGGAGAAATTCAGCCGCGCCACATCCATGCCGGCGGCGATCATGTCATGCATGACCGCCTGATCGTGGGAGGCGGGGCCGAGGGTGCAGATGATTTTGGTGGAGTTGTAGCTGATCAAGGGTCTGGTCATTTCGTTTGGAGAGTGGTTCCAGTCGCGTTGTGCGGGCGTCTCGCCCGCCACGCCTGTAACACGTTCTGATGGTCTGCCGCGTCCGGAGCGGGCGAGACGCCCGCACTACGCGGAGGTTCGCACCTGCGGCCGGCTGAAGCTTGGCCCCGCCTTGGCGCTTGCGGCTGGGAGGCCATGTGCTATAATCGGCGAACGGCACAATCGTACTAGAGCCTACATGACGTGTCAACCGCGCCAGGCTGTGGTCGCGAGGCCCTGAGGCTGGCGCGCGAAGATTAACCTTACGAGGCACCGCCATGAGCGAAGAACTCGATCTGCAGGAACTATGGAAGCTGGTCAATGGCTTCGTCAAGACCATCGGCATCAACCGCAGCCTGTGGGAGGCGACGGCGGCCGCCAAGCCGCTGGCCGTGGATGAGGACACGCTGGTTCTGGGCTTCAAGCCGGCGGAGATGCGGCTGTCGGGGTATCTGACCACGCCGGCGAACAAGGTCCAGATCGAGGGCTTCATCGCCAAGCAGGTGGGGCGGCGCCTGTCGCTGCAGGTGATTGAGGGCGACACCCCTGAGGCGTGGGAGAAGTACAAGGAGCGCTTGCAGGCGCAGGTGGACCACACCCTCGACCGGGTGCAGTTCCGCAGCGACCACAAGGGCGCGCTGGGGATCTGGGAGACGCTTGCGGCAGACATGCACAAAATGTTCACGGAAACCCAGCAGCGCCGGTTCGCCGACCAACTCGCGCGGCTGCTGATCAGGGCGATCCCGATCATATCCGAGGCCGAGGACAAGGCCCGCGAGGCGGAGCCAGAGGCCGAGCAGGTGCATTTCATCCACCTGAACCGCGCTTTTGACAAGCTTTCGACCTATACCGACATTCCGGCCCCGATTGTGGCGCTGGAGTATCTGCGCTACAAGAGCAGCCGCAAGAAGCAGCAGGGATAATGCAGACCGCTTTCGCGACCGATATCTTCTACGACGGCTCCCAGCTTCGCTCAGGCTTCATCGCTGAGACCTTTGGGCTGAGCGGTGATGCCATCGTCGCGTTCACGGGCGGGTGTGACGTTTCGCCGGAGCATATGCTCGATCTGGAGGACCTGGAGGCCGGGCAGAGCATCAGAGCACGGCTCATGCTGCACTTCATTGTCGAGCACTACGGCATGGAGTTGCCACTGGCAGTGGCGCGCCAACGGCTGCTGGCGGCGCTGGTACGCGAGGTGCTGACGGATGAATTCCATGTCACCGGTCTCACCCGCGAAGGTGATGACCTGTATCTGCGCGAGCGCAAGCTTTCGATATCGGTAGCCGTGAAATCGCCGGTGTCCGGGCTGATACACTTTGCCATGAACATTGATCCCACGGACGCGCCGGTTCCGGCAGTTGGCCTAAGGGAGTTGGGCCTGCAGGAGAGCGCCGTGGCAACAGTTATTCAGAAGGCCTATGTCACGGAGATCGCTTCCTGTGAACGCGCGGCTTCCAAAGTGCGTGCGGCGAAATGAGCGTCCAGGCACAGGTTGCCGAGGTCTTTGCCTCTATTCAGGGGGAGGGGCCGCTCGTTGGGGTGCGGCAGGTGTTCGTGCGGCTGCGAGGCTGTGCGCTGACCTGCAAGTACTGCGACACGACTCAGTCCCGCGCGGGCGCCGGGCCGGGACGCTTTGAGCGCGAGCCCAACGGCGGCTGGGAGTCATTCGAAAATCCCGTCACGGTGCAGCAGGTTCTGGGACTCGTGAGCGAACTGGCGGGAAGATTCCGGCCTCACTCTGTCTCTATCACCGGTGGGGAGCCTTTGCTGCAGTCTGAGTTCCTGCTGGAGTTGCTGCCGCGTGTGAAGGAGGCAGGCCTGCAGACGTACCTCGATACCGCCTGCTGCTACCCAGAGGCCATGCAGCGCATTGGAGAGCACGTGGACTGGGTGTCGGCTGACCTCAAGCTGCCGTCTACGATGGTCGAGCGGGTGAGCTTTGCCGATTTCGCGGCCACGTGGCAGGCGATTCGGCACGAGCGGTTCGTGAAGGTAGTCCTGACAGCCGAGGTGAGTGTGGAGGAGCTTGGGGAGGCGCTGGGAGCGCTGCGAGGGGTTGACCCGCAGGCGCAGGTGGTCCTGCAGCCAGCGACGCCGTCGGGGGGATGTCTGGCACCGTCGGCGGAACAGCTGTTTGCGCTGCTGGCGGCGGCGGTTGACCTCTTCCCCACCGTGCGACTCATCCCGCAGTGCCATGTGATGATGGGGATCAGGTAGGGCACAGCGCTGTCATCCTGAACGAAGTGAAGGATGTCAAGCCCTCGGAGAGATCCTTCGTCGCATACGACGCTCCTCAGGATGACACGCTCGTTGGCGGGCGGGACGCCCGCACTACGCGGAGGGGGGGGAGGACAGGGCCGTATTGCGACGGCTACACCCGGGGCGGGTAGTATTCAACTATTTTAGCAACTATGCAAACAGTCGGTTTTACCACAACAATCCCCGTCGAGGTGGTGCTGGCGGCCGGGCGGCGGCCTGTTGACCTCAACAACGTATTCATCAACGCCGACGATACGGCGGCGCTGGTGCGGCAGGCCGAGCTTGAGGGATACCCGCGGACAGCCTGCGCGTGGATCAAGGGGCTGTACGGCACGCTGCGGCGGGAAATGGTGGATGAGGTCATCGTCGTCACCGAGGGGGATTGCAGCCAGACCCATGCGATGATGGAGACGCTGAGGGATCATGGTGTGCGGATCGTGGCCTTCTCGTTTCCGTACAACCGTGACGCTGAGCGGCTGCGCGCGGAGATTGCGCGGCTTGCCGAGCATTTTGGTGTGACTTGGGAGGCAGCCGAGCAGGTGCGGGAGGAATTGCGGCGGCTGCGGGGAAAGATAGCACGGATTGATGAGCTGACCTGGCAGAAGGGAACCGTCACCGGGTTCGAGAATCACTACTACCAGGTATCGTGCAGCGACTTTGAGAGCGACCCGGTGGCGTTTGAGGCGAAGGTGGATGGGTTTCTGGCCGAGGTGGCGACGCGGGAGCCAACCCCGCCCGCGATCCGGCTGGGGTTTCTGGGAGTGCCGCCGATCTACAGCGACCTGTACCAGTTCCTCGAGACCCGCGGCGCGCGGATTGTATACAATGAGATCCAGCGGCAGTTCACGATGGCCGACAGCGTTGACTGCGGGCTGTTGGACCAGTACCAGCGCTACACGTACCCATATGACATTTTCGGGCGGCTGGAGGACCTCAAGCGGCAGTTGCCGCTACGGCGCCTTGACGGGGTTATCCACTATGTGCAGTCCTTCTGCTTCCGGCAGATTCAGGATACCATCATCCGCCAGCACCTGCCCTATCCGGTACTGACGCTCGAGGGAGACGTCCCGGGGCCGCTGGATGGCCGCAACAAGCTGCGGCTGGAGGCGTTTTTGGAGACGTTGGAGGCGCGGCAGACGCGAACGCGAAAGTAGCTTGATGTAAGATGCTCAAACTTCACATATTCATCCGACCAGATGAGATCGACGGCGGCTATATCGCTGATTGCCCCGACATCCCTGGCTGCATGTCACAGGGAGCAACGGAAGAGGAAGCCCTCGCCAACATTCGTGAGGCCATAGCTCTGTGTCTCGAAGTGCGCAGGCAGGAGGGTTTGCCGCTGACGGTTCCTGTGCACGAATATGAGGTGGCCATGTGAGTCGGCTTCCGCAGCTTCGGGGGGATGAGGTTGTTGCGGCTCTCAAGCGGGCGGGATGGGCGGTAAGAGGCCAACGGGGCAGTCATGTAGTCCTGGTCAGGGCAGGAAGCATCTACTCCCTGTCAGTACCTTTGCACGATCGGGTCGGGCGCGGCTTGTTGCACGACCTAATACGTAAGGCGGGCCTGTCGGACGACGAATTCCTCGAGTTACTGTAGTCAATTGCATACACCGAATGCGTGAGGTGATCGCCGTGAAGAAGATGACTATCTGTCTGCTCGTCGCACTGATGTTGCTGGCGCTGACGGCTGCGCTGGCCCAGGAGCCCGCGCCGCTTTCCGGTACCGTGACCTTCCGCAGCGGCCAGACGCTCACCGGCGTCATCCGCTCGGCTGATCTGGGGATCATGGAAGGCAGCGGGATCGGCACCAACGCCGGCGGCGGCGGCAGCCTCAAGATCGCCATCAACGGCAAGACGCAGGTCATTCCGGCCTCTAACATCGCAGCAGTCGAAGTGACCTGGGCGGATGCCAGCAAGCCCGGCGAGCCCGCATGGGACATCACTGAGCTTCGCGTCACGACCCGCGACGGCCAGGTACTCGTAGGCAAGCCGACGTGGCACATGCATGCGACCAACGTCAGCGTGCAGCTTCCGTCGGGCGAGACCAAGCGGGTGCATGCGTTCCCGCTGGCCGGCCCGGACTTCAAGCCCGAGAACCTGATCGCCAAGATCGAACTCACCGGCACGGCTCCGGTGGCAACGACGCCGGCTCCGGCGGCGACCGTAACCCCGGTGCCTGATGCCACGACGCCCGCACCGGCGGCCACGACGCCTGCTCCGGCAGCTACGACACCTGCTCCGGCAGCTACGACACCGGCACCCGCGGCGACCACTCCGGCCCCCGGGCCCGATGTGAACATCACTCCCGCGCCGGCAGCTACGACCCCGGCGCCGGCAACGATCACTCCAGCCCCGGCGGCCACGACGCCCGCTCCAGTCGCTGTGACGGCGACGGCCAAGCCCGTGGCGGCCACTCCCGGCCAGCCGGTAGTGGTGACCGTGAAGGTCCCCGGCACGGACAAGCTGGTCAGCATTCTGCTGTACGTGACGGTCACCGACCAGGGCGTGACGGTGGCCCCGGCGACCCCGTAGGTTCGAGCGGGCGGGACGCCCGCACTACGCGTTGTAGAAGCGGGCGGGACGCCCCTATTGCGCGTTGTGGGAGCGGGCGAGACGCCCCTATTACGCGTTGTGGGAGCGGGCGAGACGCCCGCACTGCGCGCGGCATGTAACCATAGTGCTATAGCCAGCCTCGCAATGGCCGTCACAATCATCTGTGCGGCTATTGCGAGGCTGTGGTATGATTAGGCGCCAGCCCCACGGCTGGCGCACATATGATTCCCGCCGCGCCCCGCGGATAGAGAGGCCGTACCTGATGAGCCCGAAAGAACAACTCGAACTACTCAGATTCAACTCCATTGACTTCGTGTGTGAGGAAGAACTGCTCGCGAAGCTCGAGCAAGGCCGGCCGCTGCGCATCAAGTATGGCGCCGACCCCAGCGCCCCTGACCTGCACCTCGGCCACAGCGTCCCCATGCGCCGCCTGCGGCAGTTTCAGGAGCTTGGACACACGATCGTCTTCATCATCGGCGACTTTACCGCCCGCATCGGCGATCCAAGTGGCAAGTCCAAGACCCGCCCGATGCTGACGCAGGAGCAGGTTGAGGAGAATGCCCGCTCCTATGCCGCGCAGGTGGGGCAAATTCTCGACATCGAGAAGGCCGAACTGCACTATAACAGCACTTGGCTCAACGGCCTGGGCGTTGACGGCATGCTGAAGCTGTGCTCGCATTACACCGTGGCGCGGATGCTCGAGCGCGACGACTTCTGCAAGCGCATGAAAGAAGAAGTGCCGATCTCCGTCGTGGAGCTGCTATACCCACTCACGCAGGCATACGACTCCGTGGCGGTGAAGGCCGATGTAGAGCTTGGCGGAACCGACCAGCTCTTCAACTTCCTGGTCGGACGCGACATCATGCGGGCCTACGGGCTGCCGCCACAGGTGGTCATGACGTGGCCGCTGCTGGTCGGAACCGACGGCAGCGACAAAATGAGCAAATCGCTCGGAAATTACGTCGGAATCACTGACGCGCCGGGCCAGATGTATGGCAAGCTGATGTCCGTGCCGGATGCCGCAATGCCAATGTACTATGAGCTGTTGCTCGACTACACCAAGGCGCAAGCGGCGCAGTTGATGGCGGACATCGAGCAGGGGAGCTTGCATCCGAAGCAGGCCAAGTCGGAACTGGCCAAGCGGATTGTGACCACCTACCACAGCCAGGGGGCTGCAGAGGACGCGGCGGCGGAATTTGACAAGGTATTCGCCCAGGGCGAGTTGCCCACCGAGATGCCGGACATAGAGGTCTCGCGCGGGGACTTCGAAGGGGAGACGATCTGGCTGGTCAAAGTGCTCCTGACCGCAGGATTCGCGACCAGCAATGGCGAGGGGCGGCGTCTGATCCGCGGCGGTGGCGTGAAGGTGGATGGGCAGACCATCACAGATGAGATGGCCCAGGTGAGCCTGCATGGCGGCGAGGTGGTTCAGGTCGGCAAGCGCCGCGTGGGTAGGGTGGTTGTGAAGGGTTAGGCCCTCCAGAGGGCCACGTTGCGAGAGAGGTGGGAAGGGCATGATGGAATGTGGAGGGCAGGAAAGAGGAGGTTTGGGCATGGAATCTCAGTATCGTGAACATCGGCACAGCAGCAGCTTCTCAGCATTCATGGCGACTATCGGCTCCATAGTCTTCGGTGCCTTGATCGGGGCGGCGGTCGCACTGCTCATGGCCCCCAAGTCTGGCGAGGAACTACGCACCGATCTGCGGGAAGGCGCGAACCGCATGAGCGAGCGCATCTCGGACACGAGCCATGAGGTTGTCGAGAGTATGCGCGACAAGATCAGCCAGATCGGCCGGGAGGCCGAGAAGATGGGCGAGAAGGCCCAGCGTGCGGCTGAGGATATTGCGGAGCGCTAGCGAGCTGTAGCAGGCTTCCAATAGACCGGCAAATGGGGACATACAGTTGTCCCCATTTTCATTCCACTTTGCCCCGGCATCCGAGGTGCAGTATGCTGCGCCGTTTCCTTGTCTCCCTCGTCATTCTCCCCATCCTGCTTGTCGCCGGCTGTGCCCCCGTCGGGCTGCGCGTTCCGTGGGGGCTATCGAAGCTGCCGTGGACCGTGCTCTACCTGGACAGCAACCAGCGCCTTGTGGCGCAGGGGATGGACCATCCCCTGCTCGAGAAGGCGCAGACGAATTCCGTGGCGCCCTCGCCCAGCGGCGCGCATCTGGCGGCGGTGGACGAGCAGGGCCGGCTTTCTATCGTGCCCATAGTGGCGGGCGCGAGAGTACAGATTGACGCGGGGCCTGTGGACACGTCGTTTTGGCCGAAGGTGAGCCCGTGGTCGGCGGACGGGCGGTCGCTGGTGTACGTGGCTCGGGGGGATATCATGTACTACCGCCTCGGCAGGAAGCCGCGGCAGTTGACTACCACGAAGGATGCCTTCACCCCGACTCTGTCACCGGATGGTAGTCTCGTAGCATACGGCCGGAGGACCAAGGAGGCCCAGCAGGACCTGGGGCTATGGGTCGTGTCGGTGAAGGGCGGCGAGCCGCGGCAACTGGTCGACGCGACCGGGGATGTGTTCTCGGCCTGCTGCCCCACGTGGTCGCCCGACCAGCAGTGGATCGCGTTCCTGCAGGCCTACGAGGGCGGCGCGGTTGGCGTGGTGAAGAGCGATGGGAGCGGCGTGAACGTCGGCATCGAGGCGGCGTGGCTGCCGCTGTGTTGGTCGCCTGACAGCACTACCGTGGTCTTCCCCAAAATCTACTATGGCGAGAGCGGGGACGGGCTGTGGCGGTACAGTGTGGGCACGCAACAGACGGAGATGCTGGCGGGCAAGGGGCTGACGGCGGAACCAATAGTCTCGGCTGACTATACTCGCGCGATACTGGCGATGGCGGAGAAGCAGGTCGAGGGTAAGCCAAGGCAGACCAAGTTGCTGGAATACGCCCTGCCGGCGTGGCAGAGGGGCTCCGAGCAGGCGACGCTGCCCGGACAGGCGGTCAGGGGCTTGTTCTCTCCCGATGGTGCACAGGTGGCGCTGCTGATGGTGGAGGACAACAAGTTCCCCCTGTATGTCGGGCCTGGAACGGTGAAAGGGCTCAAGAAGATTGCGGCGGCTGAGGAGCTGATGGGCTGGGTGCGGCTGCCGGTGGAGAAGGAGTAGCGTCACAAGCGCGCGCACGAGACGGGCGAGACGCCCGTCGTACAAAGACGGCGATCTTGGTGCACTGGGTTCAGCTGATTTTGGCCCCGCAGCGGTCGCAGAAGTGAGCAGTGGCGCTGAGGGTGTTGTTGCACTTGGGACAGGTTTTGGTAGCCGCCGGTGGGACCGGGGCCGGACCTGCTGTCGCCGAAGCGGGCGGAGGCGGAGGAGGGGGCGGCGGTGGCGCTGTAGCTTCGACCGGAGGGGTCTGGATCCCAGCGACTTTGTGCCGCAACTCCATCATTTCCTCATCAATCTGTTCAACACGCCGCAGCAGCGAGTCCATCTGCGGATCGCTCAGCAGGCCCTGACGCTTGAGTTCGCGGGCCCTCTTCCCCACCTCGATCAGCACCCGGTCGCTCTCTTCGTCGAGATTCCCCAGTTGCGCCTGCAGCGACAAGGTTTCCGTCTCGCGCGATACGGCAGCGGCTGCCTGTCCCAGGGCTGCGCGGGCTTTGTCGAATAGACTCATGTGACCACCTCAAGTGTGCGACCGTCTGATATCGTAGACGTTGATTGGCCGTCGTGGGCACAGTGACCTGCCACAACAGCGAGGCCCGCCGACGCTGTGGGCGCAGGCGGGCGTTGAAGATACCGTGTCAGAGACCACGCAGGGCGTTAGCTATCGGCATGGCGGGCGGTAATTGCCGTAGGGGCCGTAGCTGTAGTTGTTGTCGGCTTGCCACTGATCACGGCGGCCGTTATCGTATCCGTACCGGTAGCCGTTGTCATAGCCCTGCCGGCGGCCGTTGTGGGTCCCGTCGCTGTAGCCATCACGGTAGCCGTTGTCGTAGCTCTGACGCGGACTGCCGTAACCGTAGCCGCCGTAGCACGGCGGGTCGTAGCGGGGTCGATCGCAGTGACGATCATCGTCATCGCTCAAGGCAGCGCCGATGATGGCGCCGATCGCCAGGCCGGCGATGAAGCGGCCGCTCTTGCTGCTCGCGGCAGCGGGAGTGGTGCCTACCGTTGTGACGGCGAAGGCAGCGATGACTGCGATGAGGAGCAAACGACTGAGATTAGTGTGAAACATGATGTTAGCACTTCCTTTCCCTCAAACTAAAGATGCCGGACCATTCACAATTCAGGGCGGCTGCATGGGCCTGGCCCGATGACTAGTCGTACGGTCGCGTGTACTTCTGATAGGTGCCGCCGAGCCTCATTGGCGAGACGAAGCGGTAGTGGGGTTGCTCTTTGTAGTAGTATTGTCCAGGCAACCGACGCTGGGTGTAGACTGTGTTCGGGTTCTCGTCGTTGCCGCCTGCAGGGCACTGCCTGCCGCAGTAGGGACACGCGTCCTGGCCCGGGAAATGCGCGTGGCCGCAACTGGCACAAGGGATCGGCTGGCCGTAGGCAGACTCGTTGAGCGGGTAGGCGGAATTGGGTGAGGGTTGGTAGTAGTAGCCGTAGGCGGGATTGCTGCGGTTCTCAACCCAGCCCTCGAAAGCGCCACGGTACCACATGCGCTGGGTCTGCGCACTCAACGGCACAGTGGCGACGAGACTCAGAAGCAGTGTTTGCGTTAGCAGGCGAAGCATACTAAACTACCTCCCGGGCGTGGAGTGAAGCTGGCGTATGCCATCCACATCCACTATCTACTAGGTTCAGTAGTATATCTACCAAGGTACTACTGTCAATAGTAATTTTCGCGATACGACAGGACGTCTATGACTAGTAATCTCTTCTACGAACTAAATCTTCCCGACCTTCAGGCCTGGCTGAAAATACGCAAGCAGCCAGGATACCGGGCCAAGCAGGTTTTCGAGGCTGCGTACCAGCATCTGGCGCACACCTTCGAGGATATGACGGCGCTGCCCAAGGACCTGCGGGAGGCGCTGGCGGCTGAGTATGAGATCGGCCCGGCGGAGGTCGAGAGCGTCTCGCGCAATGAGGACACGATCAAGCTGCTGGTGAAGCTGCGCGACGGTGGGATGGTGGAATGCGTTCGCATCCACATGGAGGGCAGCTACACGGCCTGCATCTCCAGCCAGGTGGGCTGCGCGATCAAATGTGCGTTTTGTGCGACGGGGCGGATCAAGGAGTGCAGAAGCCTGACCGTGGGCGAGATCGTGCGGCAGGTCATAACGGTCAACGACCTTGGTGAGCGGGTTCGCAACGTGGTCTTCATGGGGATGGGCGAGCCATTCCACAACTACGCCAACGTGGTGGAGGCGGTGCGGCGGTTGATCTCGCCGGAGGCTTTTGCGATGTCACCACGGCGGATCACCATCTCCACCTCGGGGATCGTGCCAGCGATACATCGCTATGCCGAGGAGGGGCTGAATACGGAGTTGGCGGTGTCGCTGAACGCCTCGACGGATGACCAGCGGCGGATGCTGATGCCCGGCGTGGCACGGTGGACGCTGACGCAGCTTCTGGAGGCGTGTGCCCACTTCTCCGAGGCACACAAGGGCCAGCCGGTGACGTTCGCGTATGTCCTGCTGGATGGCGTAAACGACGATTTCGACGATGCCGAGCGGCTGGGGAAGCTGCTCAAGCACCAACCGCATCATATCAACCTGATCCCGTTTAACGAGGTCGCCAACTCGCGCTTCCACGCTCCCCACAAGGTCCGGGTGCGGGCCTTCCTGGAGGCGTGCCGGCGGCACCGGCTGAATGTGAGCGTGCGGCACAGCAAGGGCGGGGACATTGACGCGGCGTGTGGGCAGCTTCGGGCGAAGCAGGAAGAGGAGCGGTAGAACCGAAAAACCGCTGCGTTAGCAGCGGTTAAGCCAATGTTTCAGATTGGCTGCCAGGCAAGGGCTCGAACCTTGAATGGCTGATCCAGAGTCAGCTGTGTTACCATTACACCACCTGGCAGAACGGGCATAAGTATACCGAATACCAGCCTCGTCGTCAAGCGCCAGAGCAGGGCGCTTGACGACTGGTTCCTGGATTGCCCACCAGTTGCGGTCAGGCCATTCGCCAGCGTCCCCCGTCCATCTGCTCGAATCTCTCCTCCGCTGTCAGCACCGAGGCTACTTGCAGCCGCGTAACCCTCCTGATCACATTGACTTGCGCCCATAGCTGATCGAAGGCGAGGCCCTTGGTGACCCCGTGGAGCACTGCCGCCAAGACCTCTGCCAGCGTGGCGCGCTTGCGTGAAAGACGCGCGCGTATGGCTTCTAGCTGCGCCAGGCGGTCCTTGCCGATGTAGGTGGCCTGGTCCGTGGCGGCGTCACTGGCCAAGTGGTACGTTTCGACCAGCTCAGGGTTGCGCTCGATCTCGAGTAGCGCGCCGGCCGGTGGCAGATGCTGCTGGTACCAGACCAGAAGGCCATAGAGCAAGCGGGTTTCAGTGTTGACCCACACGGGCAACGTGTCGCCCTGCGGCGTGATGAAGCTGACGACGGCAACCGGTCCGGGAACGTCGAACAGGTGGTGGTCCTGCAGACGCAGCTTGAGGGTTCCGCACTGGAAGTGGTGATAGGCCACAGGAATTCGCGTTGCGTCCACACTCTCCTCGCCGACCGCCACCTCTGCCTCGCCCTGGTCCTCATAGAAGGGGTCGGTGACGTGCCCGGCGAGGCCGGGGGCGAGTTCGTCCAGGGGGAGCAGGCGCTCTCCCGCCTGCTGCGGCACCAGGGCCTCCGGGACCGTCCGCACCCACTGCGGGGTAGCCAACCTCGGCAGATAGCGTCCAGAACCAACGCGCAGCAGTGTCATTTCACTGCCCAGAAGGCCGTCAACGGCCTGGGCGCTGGCGACGAACTGCTTCTGGCGGGGCCGTACGTGGATCACGTCGGTGAGGATCTCTTCGACGTCCAAAGGTGTGCGGACGCAGGTGGCGAGGTCTCTGATCTGTGCGGCAACCGCCAGGTCAAGCTTCAGGCGCTGTCCGGCTTCGGCATGCAGGATGGCTTCGAGGTCCACGGACGGCGGGGTGAAGTCTTCCTCCTGGTTGTAGGCTTTGGTCAGCTCACGTGACATCGCCTTTTCGGCGGTCGCCAAAAGCCACTGTGGCCCGCTGAGGCATAGGAACCTCTCGTCTTCGCACATTGCCAGAAGTGTCTCAGCCGCGCTGAACTTGTCCCCGTGGTGGTGCAGAAGCACGAGCCCCAGCCCGGGGTTAGGTAGCGGGATCTTGGCCAGCTTCAGGACCGCCTCAGCCGTGTCCAGCACCTGGCGCTGTTTGAGGCTGGGCATCGTGAGCTTAGGATACAGCGAGACGAAGGCGCTATCAGTGGCAAGGCCGTTGATGAAGAGGAGGCTGTCGAGGTCCCTGGCGGTGGTTTGTGGGAGCCATTTGGTGAGGTAGATAAGGTCGTCGAAGGCGCCGAAGTCGCGGCCGGAGAGCAGTAGCCGCTCGAGGAGGTCATTGTTCTGCCGGGGATCGCCCGTGCGGGTGAGGCAAAGCTCCGCGATCAGCAGAGCGCGGGGCATGGGCCGGCCATAGGCATCAAGGAGGGCTTCCAGCGCCCCGCCGAGGGGGCGAGAGGGCATGTAGGCCCGGTGGGTGAGGTCCCAGCGGGTGACGCAGGGGGCAAAGCGGCTGTCGGAGGCCATCACCTCCTGAGCCAGAACGGCCCCGGTTGGCCGGCCCTCCGGCAAAGCCGTCAGGAGGGTACTGAGCCGCGTAGGGCCTGGCTGACTGAAGAGCGCGTCAGCGAGGGCATCGGCGAGGTAGTGCGCGGCAGCCCGATCTTTGACCATAGGGCACTCCTATGGTGGGCCCGGCCTGCGACATTGCCGAGCAACGCCACGAGATCGCCCGGCTTAGAGCCGAGGCGTTCACAGCGGCCGGGGGGCTTAGCCTATGAGCGTTCCCTCAAGATCATGGACTTCGGCGCGGGTGATCTTGACGAGAACAAAGCTCCCCGGCGTCAGAGATTGCGGCCCCAGCCCCACTATCTTGACCTCGCCATCAACCTCAGGGGCATCACGGTACGAGCGACCTTTCCAGACGGGGGCAACATATTCCTCCACCAACACCTGCAGTATCTGCCCCTCCAGCTTCCGGTTCACGTCCAGCGAAATCATCTCCTGAAGCTCCATCAGCCGCGCGAGGCGGTCGTCGCGGACCTCTTCAGGGATTTGATTGACCATTGTGGCCGCCGGAGTGCCCTCCTCGGGCCAGAAACGGAAGGCCGAAACACGATCCAGGCGAGCTTCCTGGATGAATTCGAGCATGGCCTCGAAATCTCCCTCAGTCTCCTGGGGGAAACCAGTCATGAAGGTGGTGCGGATGGCGGCGTCGGGCAAGATGGAGCGGATCATGTTGATCAGGGCCAGGCACTGCTGCTTGTCCCCGCGCCGGCCCATGCGGTACAGGATGTTCTTGGACACATGCTGCAGCGGCAGATCGACGTAGTGAACCACCTGCGGCAGGGCAGCGATAGCCTCAAGCAACTTGTCGCTAACGTGCTCAGGGTGCATGTAGAGCAGCCTGATCCAGCCAGCATAGGGGACTTCGCCCATGGTTTGCAGCAGTTTGGCGAGGTTGGGGCGGTCCGGCAGGTCCCAGCCGTAGACGGTGGTATCCTGCGCGATCAGGCACACTTCCCTGACGTCTTCGGAGACCATCTTCTGGAATTCCGCAACGACATCGTCAACCGGGCGGCTGCGATACGGGCCGCGGATGTCTGGGATGGCGCAGAAGGAGCAAAAGTTCGAGCAGCCATCGGCGATGCGGAGGTATGTGGTCCACTGGGGAGCGGAGCGCCAGCGGGGCGTTTGGGCGGTGGGCGAGTAGGTAAAGTCCTCGCCGATGAGCACTTTCTCGCCTGCCAGGGTCCGGCGCACTACCTCGGGAAGACGGCTGACGGAGCCCACGCCGACGAACGCATCAACCTCGGGCAGGAGTTCGGCCAGCTTCCCGCCTCTCCGGGAGGGCAGGCAGCCAGTGCAGATCAAGACCCGTGAGCGCTTGCCCTTCTTGAGATCGGACATATCCAGCAGCGCTTCGATGGCTTCTTCCTCGGCTGGCTGGATGAAGGCACAGGTATTGACGATGATCACGTCCGCCTGCTCGGGCTCCTCCACGATCTCATAGCCCTCTGCCGCGAGCAGTCCCAGCATGTTCTCGGCGTCCACCAGGTTCTTGGAGCAGCCGAGAGAGACAAGCGCAATACTGGCCCCTTGTGATGACATAGCAGGTGACCCTCCCAGGCACGTCGCCGATCTACGACAACTTCCGGAAAATTAGACAATAGTGATGGTGGTAGTTCGGCACAAAGACCGTCGGGTAGCCCCAAATGCCGAGTGGCTTGCTGTTTTGGCACCAGATACGCTCGCCCTGGAAGCTAAGCGTCTGAGAGATGCGGCGTTGCAGGTCCCAGGCCAAGGGCCGCACTTCGCCGTTAACATCCCGCAGGTTCTGGACTACAACCACAAGGTACCGCTTCGGCTTCAGCAGCAGCGCCGCCTGGTCGAAGATCTGCCCCATGGCCTCGATGTAGCTTTCGTACTCGTCTATGTTGCCAAGATCACGGTGATCGTCGCTGTAGTGCGTGTCGAGCCCGGCCTTGGCGCGTTTCTTCTGGACAGATTCGACGCCACCACGGCTCTTGCGCAGCATGTTGAAGTACGGCGGCGAGGTCATGATGAAATCGAACTGAGGTAGGTCGTCTGCCCCCCAAGTGTCCGTGTTCGCCAGTCGTGCCGCATCGCCCTGCACGATGGTGCAATCTGTGGCGCCCAGAGACTGCAGACGCCGGCGGGTGATCTCTACATAGCGCCCGGATAGCTCAACGCCTACTCCCTGCCGTCCGGTTTCATGGCAGCTCACCAGCGTGGCTCCACTGCCGCAGAAGGGGTCCAGCACCCGCTCGCCCTGCTTGGTGAAAAACTGGACGAACTCACTCACCAGTTCCTCAGGGTACCGCGCCGGATGCAGCTCAGTATTCCTGTTCTTCTGATACCGACGGGAGTCGCAGATTAGCCAGGACTTGGTGAACTTTATCCAGTCGCGGCCTTCGAGATCATTGAGAGTGTTACGGCGCCGGAAGGCATCCGGCGGCTGAGGCGCCGGGACGGGCGCGACCTCGACGGCCACATGCGCGGCCTTGCCTGTCTTCCTCATGTGCTGGCTCCGGTACTGCGAAGATGCTGCGAATAGTAGTGTGTAGTTGATCTGCGGCGAACCAGGCCATTTTCTGCGCGGCGGACACGTCCGGCCCGAACGACTGTTAGCCAGTCTCCTCCCCTACCTCGCCCAGTTCGTCTGTATCCTCTAGCTTGGGGGCCGGGAGGTCGTCGAAGGCCGAGCTCGGGCTTTCGGAGGCTTCGCCCTCTTCCCCCAGAGGTGGGGCACCGACGCCCCCGATGGCAGCGTCCACGAAGGCAGAGCCGATCAGCACCTGGCGCGGCTTGGGGCCGTTGCTGGGGCCGACTACGCCGCGCTGGGCCATCATGTCGATAAGGCGGCCGGCGCGGGCGTAGCCCACTTTGAAGCGCCGCTGGATCATCGAGACCGAGGCCTCGTCCTCGCTGACCACGTACCGCACCGCGTCTGCGTACAGGTCGTCGCTCGGCTCGGCGTCGCCCGACATGCCCTCTTCTTCCTCAGGCACCTGCGGGATGATCGAGTAGTTCGGCTCGCCCTGGCGGCGGCAGTGCTCGGCCACGGCCTCGATCTCCTGGCGTGAGACGAAGGCGCCTTGTGCGCGGCGGGGCTTGCTGGCATCAATCGGCGCGTACAGCATGTCACCGCGTCCTATGAGGCGCTCGGCGCCGATGCCGTCGAGAATCGTCCGCGAGTCCACTTGAGAGGCCACGGATAGCGCGATGCGCGAAGGGATGTTGGCCTTGATGTTGCCGGTGACAACCTTCACTGACGGGCGCTGGGTGGCGATAACGAGATGGATACCCGTGGCACGGGCGAGCTGGGCAATACGGCAGATGCTGAACTCGAACTCCGCGCGAGCCTGCATCATCAGGTCGGCCAACTCGTCGATAACGATGACTACGCGGGCCAGAGCGACTGTGCGATGATCATCCTCGGCGATTATCACGCGCCAGGGCTCGTCGGGGTCCTCGTTTTCGAGCACCACGCCGCCCCATTCCATCATGTCCATGAGGCGCTTGGCCTTGGCTTCATCGAGCTTGAGGCGCTTTTGGAGCGTTTCAATGGAGATTTCCTTCTTCCCGGCGGCGAGTTGGGCCCCGGCGGTGAAGAAGTTGTACTCGGCGATGTTGGCCGCGCTGACCTTGGCGAACTGGTCGAGGCGCTTGGTCATCTCGTTGATAGCCTTGCGCAGCACGTCCGAGGCCTGCTGGACGGTGCTGGTGACCGGCGACATCAGGTGCGGGATGCCCTCGTAGAGGTTCATCTCGACCCGCTTGGGGTCAATCATGATGAGTTGCACGTCCTGGGGGCGGGCGCGCATGAGCAGGCTGACGATGATCGAGTGCAGGCAGACGCTCTTGCCGGAGTTGGTGGCGCCGGCGATGAGCAGATGCGGCATGTGCACGAGATCGGCGATCACGGGATGGCCCGCGATGTCGCGGCCGAGGGCCACGGCGAGCGATGACGGGTGGTTGCGGAACTCCTCGCACTCCATGAGGCTCCGCAGACCGACCATGCCGGCTTTCTTGTTCGGGACCTCGATGCCCACGGCGGCCTTGCCCGGGATGGGAGCCTCAACGCGCACGTCCCACGCCGCGAGAGCCATGCGCAGGTCGTCGGTGTGCCGCGAGACCTGATTGACGCGGATCCCCCGCTCCGGCTCGACCTCATAGCGCGTCAACACCGGCCCGCGCTCATAGTGGGTCACTTTGGCATGGATGCCGAAGCTCTCGAGCGTGTCCTCGAGCTTGATGATGTTCTCGGCGGCCAGCGCACGGTCTTCCTTGGTCTCAACCTCATCCGGATACTCGGTTAGCAGGCTGGTCGGAGGAGACTGGTAGAGCGCGTCGGGGTCCAACAGGGCGGCCTGGCGCGGCTTTTGGCGCATCGGGTTGTTGCCGCCGGTCTTGGCGATGGCAGGGCCAGAGCTCTGGGCCGGAGGGGGTGTAGCCGCGGCAGCCTCAGGAACCAACTCGCCATTGCCGCCGCTCGTACCGTTTCCGGGCAGGGGATCAAGGTCGGGTGCGGTGTTGGCCGGGGGCTCGGGAGCGGGTTCCGGTTCGGGCTCAGGCTCCGGCTCGGACTCCGGGATACGCTCAGGGAGCCGATCATCGGCATCGTCATCAGTGTCGAGGTCTACTATGGGGCCTCGCGGCTGGCGCGGCCGACGCTCTTTGCGTTCGGCTTTGGGGGCACGGGGGCTCGAGGGACTCCGTCGATGCTGCTTGATATTGCTGATTCCGCCGTTGGCAGCGCGCAGGCCCCGGCCAGCAGTGCTGCGCATCCAGCTCAGTACCAGTGGCATCGTACCCTGAGTGATGAGAATCAGTGCCATCGCGCCGACGCCGGAGAGGATAATGTAGCTGCCCAGGGGCCCGACGATGGTGAGAAAGACGAAGGCGAAGGAGGCGCCGACATACCCACCTCGGTCCAGGAGGTTGTCCTCGCTGAAGAGGTACTTCCAGCGTTCGGCAACGGTCTCCCCGTCAAGGTTCGGACCGCCCGGGGTCTGAAGGTGGATCATGGTGAGGACGGCGATGAAGAGCAGGGCAATGCCAATGAGGGCGCGCACGGGAGTGACAGGGGCCTTCTCCAGGCCATAGAAGGCGGCCAGCGCGAAGGCGACCGCGGGCACACCAAAAGCTCCAACACCGAGCAGAAGACTGAAACCACGGGCGAGGGCCCTGGTGAGGAAGCCGTCAAAACCGTTGGCGCTGAAAATCAGGGCGGCCAGGAGAAAGGCACCCAAGGTGAGGAAGGCGATAGCGAGGAGGTCTTTGAGAAGCCGGTCTTCACCGGCTTGTGGCTTGGTACTTCGCGGCAAGAATGGCTCACCCTTTGCGCACGCAAGCGCGCGCTGGCAGCGATGAATGAAGCGGTAGTGACGGGTGAAGCGTCAGCCAGGCCCCGAGGCGGCCCGTCCGGGCGGTATTATATCAAGAAGAGGTGGAAGAGGCAATACAGGCCCGTGATAGGGGCAATTGTGGCCGCTTGTGTGTTGACAACAACGTTGGAATATCAGTATACTATTCGACGCTGGTCTTTCACCGGAGCCACCGCTGAAGAGGCCGGATCGCCGTGCGATTGATCCGGCTTCCTTTACTTGTGCGCGCCGGCATATTGTCGCTGATGGTAGTAGAAGCAGAAATACAGCATGTTTGAGTCGCTCACCGACAAACTGCAAACCGCTTTCCGCCACCTTTCCAGTCGCGGGAAGATTACGCCGAAGGACGTTCGCGCGGGCCTGAAAGAAGTGCAGATGGCCCTGCTTGAGGCGGACGTCAACTATCAGGTCGTCAAGCAGTTCGTGCGTGAGGTGACGGACGAGGCGCTCGGAGAGAAGATCCTCTCTGGTCTCAACCCCACCCAGCAGATCGTCGGTATCGTCCACGACAAGCTCGTAAAGCTCCTGGGCGACGCCGCGGCGCCGATCAAGCTGTCCCCCAAGCCCCCAACGGTCATCATCATGGCCGGCTTGCAGGGTTCTGGTAAGACGACCACAGCGGGTAAGCTGGCACGACACTTCACCAAACAGGGCCACAAGGTCCTGATGGTGGCGGGTGACGTCTACCGGCCGGCTGCTATCGAGCAGCTGAAGCAGGTGGGCGCCAATGCCGGGGTTGAGGTCTTCACCATGGGTGAGGCCAATCCCGTGGACATCGCCCGCGCCGGTGTGGCCCATGCTGCCTCCATCGGCTTTGACGTAGTGATCATTGATACGGCGGGCCGCCTGCAAATCGACGAGCAGATGATGCAGGAAGTCCAGAACATCGAGCAGTCGTTCCTGGCGACGGAGACGCTGCTCGTGATTGACGCCATGACCGGCCAGGAAGCCGTGAATATTGCGGCGGAGTTCGGCCGGCGGCTGAAGCTGGACGGTTTGATCCTCACCAAGCTCGACGGCGATGCTCGTGGCGGCGCGGCGCTCTCAGCCCGCTCTGTCACCGGCGTGCCGATCAAGTTTGTGGGTATGGGCGAGAAGCTCGAGGGTCTCGAGGTCTTCCACCCGGACCGCATGGCCCAGCGCATTCTCGGCATGGGCGACGTGCTGACGCTGATTGAGAAGGCGCAGCAGGCCGTTGACGCCGAGGAAGCCGTCAAGCTGCAAAAGAAGATGCTGTCGGCGAAGTTCGATCTCGAGGACTTCCGGCAACAGCTTGCCAATGTGCGCAAGATGGGCCCGCTGGACCAGATCATGAAGCTGCTACCCGGCGCCGCCAAGATGGGCGGGATGATGCCGGACGAGTTCGATGAGCGCGAGATGGACGTGGTGGATGCGATCATCAACTCGATGACCAAGCAGGAACGGCGCGACCCGGAACTGTTGAACGCCAGCCGCAAGCGGCGGATAGCCGCCGGCAGCGGCACTACGGTGCAGGATATCAACGTGCTGCTGAAGCAGTTCCGCGAGCTCGCCAAGATGATGAAGGCCATGTCTTCGGGCAAGTCCGTCAACTTCGGCGGGATGAGACTGGGCAAGATGTAGGCGAAAGCCGCATTAGAACGAGTACCACGCAGCCAGCCGCTGCTTACAACATTTGGAATGGACACACGTCACGGAGCCGCTTGAGGCATGGGCCGCGGGCTCCGCAGGCGAAGGGAGAACTGCCTTGTCAACGAGAATCAGGCTTAAGAGAACCGGCTCAAAGAAGCAGCCGTACTACCGGTTGGTAGTTGCGGATTCGCGGACGCCACGTGATGGCAGGACCATCGAGGAACTGGGCGTCTATGGCCCGGTTCTGGATCCGCCGCTGATGCAGATCAACACCGAGCGGGCGCTGCACTGGCTGATGGAAGGCGCCCAGCCGTCCGATACGGCCCGGTCGCTGCTATCGAAGTCCGGCGTCATGACTTCGTTTGCTGAGGCCCAGAAGGCGCGCAAGCAGGCTGTGGCGACCGAGTAGCGGGACGTCTGTTCTCAGGCATACAACCGCCGGCGCAAGCCAAAACGCCCTGTCACTGCCACGTGCGGGGCGATTCTGAACTCTAGGGGCCAGGCAAATGGTCGAACTAGTTGAGTACATGGTCAAGGCCCTCGTGGACGAGCCCGAGGCCGTGAGCGTGTCCGCCGTCGAGGGTGACGCAGTGACCATCTATGAGGTCAGTGTGGCTCCCGGCGACATGGGCAAGGTCATCGGCCGGCACGGGCGGATCGCCAACGCGTTGCGCAATGTCGTCAAAGCGGCTGCGATGAAGTCCGATCAGCGGGCTACCGTGGAGATTGTCAGCTAAGAAGTGTGAGCAGCCGTTGAGGCCGATCGCGGCACGCGCCGTAGTGGTTCGCGCCGCCCGGGTAGTCCGGCTTGCAGCCTTCGACTTGGAAACCATTGGAGGCGGGACGAATGGGCGTACTTGTTAAGCGAACCGTCGTGCTGCGTGCGATCGTTACCGACCAGCTCAAGGAGCAGGTCGCAGCGGAGCTTCAGGCTGCCGCCGACGAAGTCGAGCAGCGCGTTCAGCAGTTGGACTTCTCTACCAAGGCCTACATCACCGATCTGCAGCGGGCCGACCTTCAGCGCGCGATGCAGGTGCGCAAGCAGGTCGAGGCTGAGAAGCAAAAGCAGACCGAGCTTCGCGACGCCCTGATGGAGCGCAAGGCTGAGGTCGCCGAGCTTGAGAACGGCAAGGAAGTTGTCCGCGGCACGCTCGAGAGCTTCGTTGAGATCAACGAGGGCGACGATCTGGCAGTGCTGATGGGCGGCACCGAGATCGTCAGCAAGGATGATATCGTGGTGGAGATCAGGCAGCGGCGTCCCGAGGAGATCCTCGATCAGACCCCGTTGCTGGCGATTCCGAGCAATGAGCAATCCAACGGCCAGTGAGTATGACGTTCAGGTAGGCAAGGTGCTGGGGGCCCACGGCCTCCGAGGCCTTTTGCGAGTGCTCCCGCTGACCGACGTGCCGGGCCGGCACCAGACTCTCGAAGAAGTGATGGTGCGGACGGCCCGTACGGCGCAGCTTTACAAAGTAGTGACGGCCACTCCCGCGCCGAAGGGCCTATGGCTCGTGCGGCTCGAAGGGGTAAACGACAGGACGCAGGCCGAGACTCTCAAGGGCGCAGAGCTGTTCGTTCGCGAGACCGACCTGCCGGAGTTGCCTGAGGGCCAGTACTATATCCACCAGATCCTGGGCCTTAGGGTCATTACGACCCAGGGACGCGAACTGGGGCCGATCACCGAAGTACTGCCTACGGGTGCCAATGATGTCTATGTGACCCCCGCGGGTCTCCTTCCCGCCACCAATGAAGTGATCAAGCAAATTGACCTTGAGGCGGGGACGATGATAGTGGACCCACTGCCCGGGATGATCGAGGAGCCAGCCGACGAAGATGCGGATTGACATCGTCACCATCTTCCCGGACTTCGTGAACCAGGCTCTGAGCTTTAGCATCATCGGGCGCGCGATTGGCAGGGGGGCAGTTCGGGCGCAGGCTCACGACCTGCGGCAGTGGACACACGACGCGCACCGTACCGTGGATGACACGCCCTATGGCGGCGGCCCGGGCATGGTTATGAAGCCCGAGCCGTTTTTCGAGGCTCTCGACGACTTGCGCGCGGCTGATACCAATGACGCCCATGTTATTCTGCTCACCCCGCAGGGCCGCACCTTCAACCAGCGGATGGCAGAGAGGCTCTCGCAGCGCTCGCACCTGATCTTCCTGTGCGGTCATTACGAGGGCGTGGACGAGCGAGTAGCAGCGCTGGCGGATGAACAGATTTCGCTGGGGGATTTTGTACTGACAGGCGCCGAACTACCGGCACTGGTGATCACGGACGCGGTTGTGAGACTGCTTCCGGGGGTGCTCGGGAACGAGGCGTCACCGCTGGAGGAGAGCTTCAGCGGTCTTTTGGAATATCCACAATACACCCGGCCGCCGGAATATCGGGGCCTGGAAGTGCCCGACGTGCTGCTGGGGGGGCATCACGAGCAGGTGCGGGTGTGGCGGAGAAGAGAAGCGCTGCGGCGCACGCGCGACCGTCGTCCGGATTTGCTGGCGACGGCGGAACTGAAAGACGAAGACTGGCGGCTCCTGGGCCAACTGGACGGGCCAGCCCCAGAAGATTGAGGTGACGACGATGGTTAAGACACAACTCGACCAGGTCACGCGGCAGTATCTGAAGGCAGACTTGCCCGAGTTCATCCCTGGCGACACCGTGCGGGTCAACGTAAAGGTGACCGAGCGCGTGCGGAACCAGGAGCGGACGCGCCTGCAGGCGTTCGAGGGCCTGGTCATCGCCCGGCGCGGCAACGGCATCAATGAGGAGTTCACAGTCCGCCGCGTTTCCCACGGCGTCGGCTGCGAGCGCACCTTCCCGATCCACTCGCCGGTTGTGGACAGCATCGAGGTCACCCGCCGTGGTGACGTCCGCCGCGCGAAGCTGTACTACCTGCGTGAGCGCGTCGGTAAGGCCGCTCGTGTGCGCGAGAAGGCCCGGCGCCCCCGGACCGAGGAGGAGCTGGCCGCGGCGAAGGCCGCCAAGGCCGCAAACCTGGCTCCGATGGCTACCGCAGCTCCGGCTGCTGAGGCTGACAGCGAATAACGTGAGCAGCGCGGACAGGGCGCGGGCTACCAGTTGCGGCGTAAGAGATCGAGGGACTAAGCATGCTGGCCTTTGACAACGCATGGTGGATAACCAGCGCGATCGGTCTGGCCAGCTTGCTGCGTGTCTGGATGGCCAACCTCGTGCGCCTGCCCAAATGGGTGTCGTGGGCGCTGGCCGGCGTGGTGCTGATCATCGGGATCTGGCGCTTCTCGCTGGCCCTTCATGCCCAGGCCCTCATGATCACGCCGACCCCCGGAGTGCTGCGGCTGACTGTCCTCGTGACTCTGGGTGTCATCGCCCTGGTGCTGTACCTGTTTGACTACGAGCGGGCACAGAAGTACAAGGCTTCGATCCTAGAGTTCATTGATTCCGTCCTGATCGCTCTGCTCCTGGTCTTCTGCATCCTGCGGCCGTTCGTTATCCAGGCCTTCTTCATCCCCTCCGGCTCAATGCTGGACACGCTCCAGATCAACGACCGCATCATAGTCAACAAGTTTGTGTTCTTCTTCCGTGAGCCTAAGCACGGAGAGATCATCGTCTTCCGCGCGCCGCCGCAGGCGGATCCCGGCAAGAAGGACTTCATCAAGCGCGTCATGGGGCTTCCCGGGGACCATATCTCCGTGCATGACGAGAAGGTCTGGCGGAATGGCCAGCCGCTCGACGAGCCGTACGTGAGGGAAACGATCGGATATAACTGGCCAGTTCTGGGGCGGGATACGTTTGCGCCCGGCGTGCTGGTGGACAGCACCAAGGGCGGGCGTGACTGGCCAATCATAGGTAATGATGGGATGCCAGCGAGGGTCGGCGAGGTTGTGGTGCCGCCCGGAGGGGTGCTCGTTATGGGTGATAACCGTAACGATTCTGCCGACAGCCATGCTTGGCCCCAGTCAGACCCCACTGCGCAGAGAGAGCCGTTTGTGCCCCGGGAAAACGTACTGGGCGAGGCGAGACTGATTTTCTGGCCGCTGCGACGCATGACGCTGATTGAGTGAGGGGTGGCGGGGAACCTTGAGTGCCTATTTGAGCCACCCCTTATTAGCGGGTGGCTCACGCGTTCTCGGGGGCGGGCGGTTCGAGATTGCCCTTCAACCATCACACCACAATGTTGTATAATGATTTGAATATGAGCAGTGCCAACTGCCGTCTGTTCCCCGGCGGCCGCGAAACACTTCAGACGAGACTTTCATCTTCCCTGAGAGGGGGAATAGCATGATCCTGCTGCGCGGACTATGGTCGCTGTTTGTTGTCGCGGTAACCGCGATCGGCGTCATGGCCGGTCAGATTGTCCACACTCTTGTGGCCTATCGTCTCGATAGGCTGGACAACCTCGGGCCATACGAAAAGACTTCGTTTCACGTGGGGCTGCTTGTAGTTGGCGGCCTGATCGGCTTCCTGGTTTCGCTCTATTCCTTCCGTGCATTGGTGCATTTCGTCACGCGCCTTGAGGGCGTGTCACTTCTGGACAAGGTCTCGGCAGTCGTCGGCGTACTGCTGGGCCTGGTAGTTGGTCTGATGGCCACAGCGCCATTCGGCGCCGGGGCCTTCGGCCTGCCTATCCGAATCTTTGGCACCATGGTGTGCGTCATTCTGGGCGTCGGTTTTGCGATCAGCGCCAAACAGCAACTCATGTATGTCTTCCCGAGCCTCGCAACCCGCACACCAGTGAGTGAAGACCAAGTGGCCGCCCGGGCCAAGATGCTGGACACTAACATCATCATTGACGGTCGGATTGCTGATATCTGTGGGACGGGGTTCCTTGAGGGTCCCATCCTGGTGCCGGGGTTTGTGCTGCGGGAACTCCATCATATCGCCGATTCCGCCGACAGTCTTAAGCGCGCTCGCGGGCGACGGGGTCTCGAGGTCCTCAATCGCCTCAACAAGATGACCGCGGCTGATGTTCACATCTTCGAGGAATACCCCGCCAGCGACCAACCCGGTGAAGAGGTTGATGTGCGGCTGGTCAAGCTCGCGAAGGAACTCGCGGCCGCAGTGGTCACCAATGACTACTCAGTCAACGAAATCGCCAAGCTGCACAATGTCAAAGTGCTGAACGTGAACGAACTGGCCGGCGCCATGCGGCCTGTCTATCTGCCGGGCGAAGAGACCATGGTCACGATCGTCAAGGAGGGCAAGGAGCCCGGTCAGGGGGTAGCCTACCTCGACGACGGCACGATGGTCGTTGTTGAGAAGGCCGCTCGTTTCGTGGGGCAGATGGTCCCCGCAGTGGTGACGAGTGCCCTGCAGACCAGCGCCGGTAAGATGATATTCGCCGATCTGGCCACCGATGACGCAGATGCCAAGGCGGCCGGCAAGCGGTGAGTGAACGCGTCGCGGCCCTGATTGTCGCCGCCGGCTCGGGTACCCGTTTCGGCTGCGCACTTCCCAAAGTCTTCGCGCCTCTGTCAGGACGTCCGCTCCTCTGCTGGTCACTTCGTGCTTTTGGCACACATCCCGAGGTCGATGAAGTCGTTGTAGTCGCCGCCACGGAATACGCCGCCCAGGCCAGGAGCTTGTGCGAGGCTGAGCTGTCGGTGCCCTGGCAGGTGGTCGAGGGTGGCTCTGAGCGGCGGGTATCGGTGTACAACGGCCTGGCTGCGCTGCAAAGCAACCCGCCTGACATTGTGGCCATCCACGACGGGGCGCGGCCGCTGGTGAGCAGCGAGGTCATCAGTGACAGCCTGCGAGTGTGCCGGGATCATGGGGCGGCGCTGGCAGCCGTAGGGGCCGTTGACACTGTCAAGCAGGCCGACCCGAATGGCCTGGTAACCGCGACCCTGGACCGCAGCAATATCTTCCTCGCCCAGACCCCGCAGACGTTCTCCTACAGGCTCATATTTGACGCACACGAGCGGGCCGCGCGGGAGCAGTGTGAAGTCACCGATGATGCGATGCTGCTTGAGCGATTCGGTTCGCCGGTGCATCTGAGCCGCGGGGAGAGCCACAACCTGAAGATCACCATGCCGGAGGACCTGAAGTTGGCAGAATGGTTGCTCCAAGGCCAGAACCCCGCGCCACGAGTGGGGCACGGCTACGATCTGCACCGGCTGGTGGAGGGGAGACGGCTGGTGCTCGGCGGGATCGAGATACCACACACCAAGGGCCTGCTCGGCCATTCTGACGCCGATGCGGCGCTGCATGCCATCTGTGACGCCATCCTGGGGGCCTGCGCGCTGGGCGACATAGGCCGGCATTTCCCCGACACGGACGCTGCCTACAAGGACGCCGACAGCCGCGAACTCACGCGGCAAGTCGTTGCTTTGGCGCGCGAGGCCGGTTGGCGGGTAGGTAACGTAGATGTGACGATCATGGCCCAGGAGCCGAAGCTGGCACCGCACAATGCGGCCATGCGAGAAGCTACGGCTGCCGCTCTCAATGTGCCGGTCGAGCAGGTTAGCTTCAAAGCCACGACTAACGAAGGCCTCGACTCCATCGGACGGGGCGAGGCCATCGCGGCGCATGCTTTCATCGTTATGCTGCCGATTTCTACATAGAATGCGAGTTCCGCTGTAGCCGGGAAGATGGAGGATTTACGTGCAAGGTACCATTGCTGAGAAGATTCTGAAGGCCCATCTCGTCGAGGGCGAACTGAAGCCGGGCACTGAGATTGGGCTACGGATTGACCAGACGCTCACCCAGGACTCCACAGGGACGATGGCGTACCTGCAGTTCGAAGCGCTTGGCGTGCCCCGGGTAAGGACCGAACTATCCGTTGCATATGTGGATCACAACACCCTGCAGTCTGGTCCTGAAAGCGCCGACGATCACAAGTACCTGCAGACCGTGGCGGCAAAGCACGGCGTAGTTTTCTCGCGGCCCGGCAATGGGATCTGCCACCAGGTGCATCTAGAACGCTTCGGCCGGCCCGGCAAGACGCTCCTTGGGTCAGACAGCCACACCCCCACCGCGGGCGGCATTGGGATGCTCGGCATCGGCGCCGGCGGGCTGGATGTCGCGGTCGCGATGGCCGGGGCGCCCTACTTCACGCCCTGCCCGAAGGTGCTCGGCGTGAAGTTGACCGGGCAGTTGCGGGACTGGGTCTCAGCCAAGGATATCATCCTTGAGCTGCTGCGGCGCCTGTCGGTCAAGGGCGGCGTCGGGCGCATTGTCGAGTACTTTGGGCCTGGCGTGGCTTCCCTGAGTGTGCCTGAGCGGGCCACCATCACCAACATGGGCGCGGAACTGGGTGCCACCTCTTCCCTATTCCCCAGCGATGAGCGGACGCGCGAGTTCCTGGCGGCCCAGGGGCGCGAGGATGCGTTCACTCCCCTTGCCGCCGACGAGGGCGCCGAGTATGACGAGATCGTCGAGATTGATCTGTCATCACTGGAACCCATGATCGCACAGCCGCACAGCCCCGACGCAGTCGTAAGCGTGAGCAGCATCGCAGGGCGGAAAGTGGATCAGGTATGCATCGGCAGCTGCACCAACTCGTCCTATCGCGACATGATGATGGTTGCGGCGATCCTGCGCGGCCGCCACATCCATCCCGACACCAGTCTCACGATTTCACCTGGCTCCCGGCAGGTTCTGAAGATGCTGGCCAGCAACGGTGCCCTGGCCGATATGCTCGGGGCGGGCGCACGTGTGCTCGAGTCCGCCTGCGGCCCCTGCATCGGCATGGGCCAGGCTCCCGTGTCATCAGGGGCTTCGGCCCGTTCCTTCAACCGTAACTTCGAGGGGCGCAGCGGCACCAAGTCTGCAGACGTCTTCCTGGCCTCACCTGAGGTATGTGCCACGACGGCCCTGGCAGGGGAACTGGCTGACCCACGAGCTTTGGGGCAGGCGCCAGAGATCGCCGCGCCCGAGCGTTTTGATCTCGATGACAGCATGCTCCTGGCGCCCGCGCCGGAAGGGGCTGCGGTTGAGGTCGTGCGCGGGCCGAACATCAAACCCGTGCCGACCCGTGGGCCGCTGGCGGATACCATCGGCTTCAAGGTGCTGCTGAAGGTCGGGGATAACATCACAACCGACCACATCTCACCCGCCGGCGCGAAGTACCTGCCGATGCGCTCGAACGTCCCCGCGCTCTCGGAGCATGTGTTTGAGGGTGTCGATCCAAGCTTTGCGGGTCGCGCGCTTGAGACTGGCGGCGGGGCTATCGTGGGCGGGGATAACTACGGTCAGGGCTCCAGTCGCGAACATGCGGCCATGTGCCCGCTTCATCTGGGCATCCAGGCCGTGCTGGCGACCTCGTTCGCACGCATCCATAAGGCGAACCTGATCAACTTCGGCATCCTGCCCCTCGAAATCGCCAAGGATGATTACGAGGCACTGCAGCAGGGCGATGAGTTGCAGCTTGAGGGCGTGTACCAGGGGTTGGAGCAGGGGGAACTCGTGGTGCAGAACGTGACTCAGGGGAAGGACCTGAAGGCAACGATCACGATCTCCGAGCGGCAGAGGGACATCCTGAGGGCCGGCGGGACGCTGAACTACGTGAAGCAGAACCAGTAGTCCAATAGGCAGAGAGAAAGCAAAAGGGGCCGCCACAGGCGGCCCTTTTTTTCGTGCCTGATCAGGCGAACTCCCTGGCCAATGCCGCGTTCATCGCGACCTGGTTGAGGTCCCGCTGGAACATCCCCACCACCACTCCGTCGGTCGGCTTGATGTTCTCGAAGGCATACTTGAAGGCTTCGCGGACGCAATCTTCGCTATCGCACTTCCGGCTTGCCGCCAGGATCTTGAAGCCGAGGCAGGGCTTGTCAGTCGCCCGCATGACGGCCGTCATGCGGTCCCGGTCAGCGTCATCGTAGATCTCACCGCCGACGAATGAGAACGCCGAGCCGGTCGCAGGACGGGCAATCCCAAGGGTATAGAAGCACGTCATGTAGAAATCGACATTCCACTCGTGCTCCTCAGCATACTCGATGACCTCGGGACGATGACTACCCAGGCCAACGACGACCCCGCATTCGCGCATGACGTCCAGACGCGGGCGCACCTCGTCCAACCGGCCTTCGCGCCACATAGCATCGGTGCACGAGCCATGGTGGTAGATGGCGATGGCGCCGTTGGCAGCCGCCTGTCGGATGTTGCCCGGGATGTCGGCGTGCTCGGATGCGGTCTGCGCGATCCACTTTAGCTTGCCGCCCTCGTTGCGATACTCGCGGTTGGCGCGCATGATGTGGCGGTCGGCGCGGGTCTGCATGCAGTTGATCCCCTGCTTCTCCGCCTCGAACAGCGCCGCCTTGATGTTGTCGTTGGTATAGTAGTCCATGAAGGCCGTGTCCATCTCCTGCGACGTGTGCGACCCGCCGGAGAAGGGGTTGCCCCCAATGATGAGACGGGTGATCTCGTGCGGCCCCAGCTTGATCGTTGGCAGCAAATCAGACATCAGGTCGGCTCCTCGGTAGGTGGATCATCTTCGCGCTCTCCAGTGAACGGGCGCGCCTCGTGTAGCGCGTCCAGCAGGAACGCGTGAAGCTTGCGCGCCGCTGGTAGGTTCATTCCTTCGACGGCCGCGAGTTCCTCCACAGAGGCCTCGCTCATCGCCTGTATGGAGGGAAACGCACGGAACAACGCGGCCCGGCGGGTGTGGCCGATGCCGGAGACCATGTCCAGTTGAGAACGCGTAACGGTCCTGCTGCGCAGCCCCTCATGGTACGAATGCGCGAAGCGGTGGGCCTCGTCGCGAAGGCGCTGGAGGAGAAATCCGCCGCGTGGATGGCCTTCCATGTTCAGTGGCTCCGACGCCCCCGGCACGAAGACCTCCTCTTCCCTCTTCGCCAGCCCCACGAGTGCAATCTGCTCCATGCCTTCGTCTTCGAGCACCTTGGCGGCGGTGCTGACTTGTCCCTTGCCGCCGTCCACCAGGATCAGATCGGGCAGGGGCAGGAACTTCTCATCGCCGGCGGCACCACGACGCAGGCGACGCCGGATCATCTCGGCCATCATCGCATAGTCGTCGGGCTTACCCTCGAGCCGGATCTTGAAGCGGCGGTAGTGCTTCTTGTCCGGCAGGCCGTCAGTGAAGACGACCATCGAGCCGACCGCCTCCTGGCCCTGCAGGTTTGAGATATCGTAGCATTCGATGCGGGCAGGCCGCTCATCCATTTCGAGCGTTTCCGCAAGGTCATTGAGCGCCGCGAGGTTCTCCCGCCGTTTGCGTCCCCGCTCTTCCTGCAGACGCACCAGGTTGAGCTTCGCGTTCTTGTCGGCCAGTTCCACCATCCGCCGCTTCTCCCCGCGCCTGGGAACGGCCATCTCGACCTTCCCCTCGCGCAGTTCCCCCAGCATCTTCTCCCACTGAGCCGTCTCGTCCAGCGGCTCAGGAAGCAGTATCTGCCGCGGAGGCGTCGCGTTCTGGCCGTAGTGCACCCCGAAGGCCGCCTCGATGACCTCAGCCGTAGTGCGACCCCGAACGTGCGAGAAGCTCAGGTGCTCCGGCGCGAGTAGACGCCCCTGCCGCACCGGAAAGACATCCACCACCGCGAAGTCTTCCTCCATCGCCACCCCGATGACGTCCTGATCGCGCTCTTCAGCGTTGTTGATGAGTTGGTCTTCGCCCGCGGCGTCCAGCACCCGGATCTTGTCCCGCCACGCCGCGGCACGCTCAAAGTCCAACTCTGCCGCTGCCGCTTCCATGCGCTCCTGGAACTGCTTTTTGACGTCTTCGGTGCGACCCTCGAGTAGCAGGATGACCTGATCCACTACCTGGTCATACTCAGCGGCGCTAATCTCCCCTCGGCAGGGCCCGACGCAGCGCTTGATGTGGTAGTTGAGGCACGGCCGCGTGGGCTTGGAGGGATCAAGAGCCCGCCTGCAGTGCCGGAGGCCAAACACCTGGCCGGCGATGTCGCGCATGCGCCACATGATGCTGGCTTGCGGGTACGGCCCGAATATCAGGCCGTCACGCATGCCATACACTTCGTGGCGCCGCGGGTCATGCAGCCCCCGGCGCAGCTTCCCGCGCCCACCAGGAATCCGCACCCGTGCATCTTTGGGAAGGTCTCGAACGACTATCAGGCGGGGGAACAGCTCGTTGGTCAGCTTCAGGTAGGGATAGCTCTTGTCGTCGGCGAGGCGGATGTTGTAAAGGGGCTTGTGTTCCTTGATGAGGTTGGATTCGAGCAGCAGGGCTTCCATCTCGCTGCGAGTAACGATCCAGTCTACATCACGCGCCCGCTCGTGCATGACCTCTGCCCAGCCGCCGACACTGTCGCCACGAAAGTGCTGCAGCAGACGGTTACGCAGATCGCCTGCTTTGCCCACGTAGATGGGTTTGCCGTCGTCATCCTTGAATATGTAGGCTCCCGGCTCGTGCGGGGAGGCCTTGATCTTGTGTTCGAGAGACTGGTCCATCGTGGTTGTGCTAACTTGCCAGAAGCTGCCTTAGCTCCTTGATCTCATCCCTCAGTTCGGCTGCTCGCTCGAAGTCGAGATCGGCCGCCGCGGTCTTCATCTCCGTCTCCAGCGCGCCAATGACATGCTCAAGATCGTCCGAATCGAGCCTGTTCGCAATATCCTCGCCAATGAACCGCCGGGCCGCTTCCTGAACTTCCTGGGTTGCGCGCACCGTCTCGCGCACCCCCTTCTTCACCGTCTGGGGTATGATACCATGCTCTACATTATACGCGTGCTGCTTGATCCGGCGACGCTCAACCTCACCGAGTGCCGCCTTCATGGCCGCCGTAATACGGTCGGCGTACATGATGACCTTGCCCTCAACATGACGTGACGCGCGTCCCATGGTCTGCACGAGCGACGTCTCGGACCGCAGGAAACCTTCCTTGTCAGCATCCAGGATGGCCACAAGTGTCACTTCAGGCAGATCAAGGCCCTCCCGAAGGAGGTTTATGCCCACAAGCACATCATACTCGCCCAGACGCAGGTTACGCAGTAGCTCCTGACGATCCAAAGTCTCCACATCGGAGTGCAGATAGTGCACCCGCACCCCAAGCTCCGCGAGATAGTCCGTCAGGTCCTCGGCCATGCGTTTGGTCAGGGTGGTGACCAGCACCCGCTGCTCCTTGGCCACGCGAGCATTGATCTCAGCCACCAGATCGTCAATCTGCCCATCGGTCGGGCGCACGTCGACCTCAGGATCGAGAAGCCCTGTAGGCCGAACCACGCACTCCACGATTTGTGTCGCCCGTTGCAGTTCATAGGGGCCCGGTGTGGCGGAGAGGTAGATCACCTGACTGATGCGCTCTTCCCATTCCTTGAAGGTGAGTGGCCGGTTGTCCAGCGCCGAGGGCAGTCTGAAGCCATATTCGACGAGGTTCTCCTTGCGCGATCGATCCCCCGAGTACATCGCCCGCAATTGCGGGATGGTCTGGTGCGACTCATCCACGATGACCAGGAAGTCCTGCGGAAAGTAATCGAGCAGGGTATATGGCGGCTGTCCTGCCACGCGTCCGTCCATGTGCCGCGAGTAGTTTTCGATGCCTTGGCAGTACCCGATCTCGCGGATCATCTCCATGTCGTACCGCGTGCGCTGCTCCAGGCGCTGTGCTTCGAGCAGTTTGCCGCGCTTGTGTAGCTCGGCAAGACGCTCGTTGAGTTCCTCTTCGATGGTCTGCAACGCGCGATCAAGTCGCTCGCGAGAGGCAACGAAGTGGGTAGCCGGGTATACCGTCAGGCGGTCCTTGCCCTCCATCACCTCGCCGGTTAGCTGGTCGACCAGCACGATGCGCTCGATCTCGTCACCAAACAGCTCCAGCCGGATGATCAGGTCCTGCTCCACGGGGTGGATTTCGATGACTTCCCCGCGCGCGCGGAACGTGCCGCGGTCCAGGGCGATGTCATTGCGGGAGAACTGCATCTTGACTAACTGGCGGAGAATGGCGTCGCGCTCAATCTCCTGGCCACGCCGCACATTCAGCACTATCTCCTGGTACTGCTCCGGCGAACCCAGGCCGAAGATGCACGAAACCGAGGCAACCACGATCGTGTCCTTGCGCTCGCGCAACGCCTGGGTGGCCGAGTGGCGCAGACGATCGATCTCCTCGTTGATCTGCGAGTCCTTCTCGATATAAGTGTCAGTCTGCGGCAGGTAGGCTTCCGGCTGGTAGTAATCGTAGTAGCTGACGAAGTACTCGCAGGCGTTATTGGGGAAGAACTCCTTGAACTCCATCGCCAACTGGCCTGCCAGCGTCTTGTTGTGAGCCAGCACCAGCGTCGGCCGCTGCACCTTCTCCACAACGTTGGCGACCATGTAGGTCTTGCCAGAGCCTGTGACGCCAAGCAGCACTTGCTCCTTATCGCCGCGCATGACGCCCGCAGACAGCCCTGCAATGGCCTGCGGCTGGTCGCCGCGAGGCTCGTATTCGGATATGATCTCAAACTCAGGCACTGTAGATGCTCCCGTGCGCCTGATGCCCCTCAGGCGCGAGCCGGCAATGCATACGTACACATCAGCTGTAGTAGCCGTGTGTATGGCAGCCGCATATTATACCATACAAACAAATGTTTGGGGAGAGGCGCGCTATTTCAGCCCAAATCCGCCCAGGCTGATGGAGAAACGCTGCGTGTCAGTGGAGTAGACGAGGTTGATCTCGCGTGACCCGAATAGGCGCCCGAGCGAGAGTTCCAGGTCTTGGTACTGCGAGTTCTCGAGATCGTAGTACGTACCAGTCAGGCCCCAGCGCCACTTTGGGTCCATGTGATAGTCCAGAGTGGCGTAGCCGTACAGACCTGAAGTGGTGAGGTCATAGGTACTTGATAGGTAGGCATTCCACTTGCTGCCATAGGCCCGTGCATCGAACCCGAAGACGTGGTTCCAGCCCTCGTCATCAGCGTCTCCGTGCCGCAACTCGGCGCTATAGTCAAACCCGAAATGCAGCTTGCGGCTCGCCTTGTGGTCCAGACGCAAGTCGGCGCGAAGGCTGTTTTCGGCATATCCCCCCGTGTCCCACGAGTACACGTTGCTGATCGACGGCTGCAGGGTAGTAGCCTTCCCCCAGGAGCGTTCGCCGAGGCTCAGTTCCGAGAACAGTTCGTTGGCAAAGACAACGCCCTCATCGGCCGCATACTGCCGCACGCCGACGGAGGTGCCAAGCCGATAGGCAAGATTGTGGCCACCTATCCGATTGGGCTCGGCGAGCCAGTCGGCAAGGGCGCCCCAAGACTGCTCATAGTCATCGGGACCGTCATAGTACCCCCGGAGGCTCAGACGCCCCCGGTCACTGTACCGCATTATATTCGCGTCGCTGTAGATACTCTTGTGGTCCGGCAGGGCCAGATCGAAATATCCGGAACCGTCACCGAACATCGGCCTGGAATCCCGCCACTCGAGGCCCCAGTCAGGCTTGGTCAGCCCCGAGACTTCCACAGTGCCTTCGGCACCGCCCGCCGACCTGTACTCCTCAGCGATGGCCAGTGACCACCCGTCCCGTGAGGTAAAGGAACTGGAGCGCGCGCCACGCTGGATCTTTATCGCGCCGGTAGCGCGGTCTGTCACACGATAGAAAAAGGGGAAGTCGATCGCCACGTCGCCTTCGGAGGTTACGCCCAGCGCCTGCGTATTGCTGGCGCCGCTATACCCTGGCAACCCGATGATCCAGTATGGGGGAAAAGTGAAGATCTTCTGCTCCTGCACCCACAGCGCGGCGTGCTTGAGCACGACCTTCTCATTCACAAAGAGGCTGATACTCTTGGCAACGAGCCAGCTGTCTGCCTCGCCTTTGTTCATTTTGAACGCGTCGGTAGGTACATCCCATTCCGTGGTCAGCGGCCGCAAGCCAACCAGATCGAAGTACACCCGCTCAAGGCGCTCCTCGCCGAAGCGGCGCACGATGCCACGCCGGCTGATCAGGTCAAGGAATACGTCCTCGCCTTTGAGTTGCTGGTCACCACGACGTATGATGACATCCTGAGCCTTGATCGTCAGGTTTTCGACGTTGACCTGCAACATCCCCCCGCATTCCAGCACGAGCTTCCCAAACCTGAGCTTAGCGCAGTCACGAGCCTCGATGGCCCCGGCGTCGAGATTGTAGCCGACCCATCCCCCCGTGATGTCCACCACACGGGCTTCGCCCTGGGCAGCTTCACCTTCAGGCAGGAAGTCAACATATGCCACAGCGCGACTGTCTGCGGCCTGAATCGTAACGGTTGCGGTGCCGGGGGTGGTGCTGGTGACGAGGATGATGGCGAATCCGCCGGAGGTACGACCAGTAAGGGAGTCTTGCCTACCCACGCTGCTAAAGCTCAGCAAGCCCAGATCAGTGTGGGCGACAAACTGCGTGCCATCAGGAACGCTGTGCCCTCGCTCATCGCGCATCTCAACCCGCAGGCGAGCCTGACTTTGTCCATCAGCAGGCACTTGGCGAGGAGTGACCGACACGTTGACACGGTAGGTCCCTGCACGCTCAAGTTGAGCCCACGCAACGGAAATAAGGAGGCTGCCGAGGGTGAGCAGGGCCAGAATGCGTTTCACTACAGATGGTTACTCCGCGGCGGTGTCGTTAGCAGGACGCCCTCGCCAGCCCTGCAACAGAGCTTGGCGAGGGCGATGGTTGCGCGTGTGGGGCTACGCCTGACGCTATGCTTCCGCGTCGATTGCGGCCGAGATGGCCGCCGGGGAGACGGCGCCGCTCGTGTAGATGACGAAGATGCGGTACTGATAGGTGTTGGTGCCTGTCAGCAGGTCGTCATCGTTCAAGAAGGTGCGACCGGCACCGACTGAACCGCGGTCGATACGCGTGAACGAGCCGCCGTTCACCGCCCGCTCGATCCGGTAGCGTTGGACCGTGAGTGTCGTTCCGGTTGGCTCCTGCCAACTCAACCGGATCGTACCGTCCAGGTCCTGGACGCGTACGTTGGTCACGGGGAGCGCGTTGGGATTGACGCCAGTGTCTCCGCCGCTGTTACCACTGTTGACTGCCACGAGAAGCCCCACCAGAAGGGCTCCCAGCAGCACGTACTTGTAGCCCTTACTGCCGGTCTTCTTGGCTTTGGCTATCTCAACAACGTCAGCACGACCGGAGAGGGTGGCCGCTGCTTTTGACGCGGCGTTGCGGATTGCTTCCTGAACCAGGACGGCCTCAGATCCGGTATAACGGGCGCGAGGCGTGCTCGCTCCTGAAACACCGAATGCCCGCAGCACCTTCGGCTCAGCTATGGGCTCGTCAGTGGTTGGATTGAGGTTGGCCGCCACATCGTACATCTGCCCCGCCAGGATCAATTCGACCGAGACCGGGTCCGACTTGCGTGTGAAGGACTGAATGGTGGACATGACGATGTAGTCGGCGTCAAGGGCATGGCCAATGCTGAGGGCCGTGGCCAGATCGGCGGTCCCTTCCTCTACATCCACCTGACGGATGCGGCCTTCCCCGACTGCCCGCCTTACGCTGGGCGAAGTGGGCGAGAACTGCAGCGCGTCCATCCCCGGCGTGTCATCGATTGCCATCGTGAGAGCGCCGAGAGCCCGCTGGCCAGCGTCACTTGGGACGCCCTCGGCAGCCACTGCCACCGGGAACACCAACACGGTCTTGTGGTCTTGCGCAAAAGCCATGCCTGCCCCAAGCGGCGATACAGTGGCCAGTACTAGCATAGCCAAAGCCAGGCAGATTCTGCGACTCAAGTAGTGCGAACGGATTGCCTTCATGCTTGTTACTCCCTCCACGGGCGCTGGGCACCAGGCCCATGCGGATCGACACAGACGATTACATCGAACGGCTGAAGCCCTTGTAGCAGCCCAACGCGACGGCTGCCCCTAACGACTAATCTGCAGCGGCTGAACCACAGTGACCGCCTGCCCAGTCTCTTGCGACTTGGCCACGATCTCACAGAGGTACCGGCCGCTCGGGACCTTGTTTCCGCGGTTGCTGCGACCGCTCCACAGAACGGTATTCTGACCGGCAGTCGAAGCGCGGTTGGCCGCAACCTGCCCGACGACGATCCCCGATATGTTGCGGATGCGAATGTCAACCGCAGCGTCGGCGCTCAGCGAGTAGCTGATGGCTGCTCCGCCCTGCGCGCTCTGAGTGGCAACCACCGAGCTCACCGCGAGGGCATTGGCCCCGCGTGGCTGCACCACGATCCGCAGGGCCCGCTCAGTCGCCTGAGTGCCGGTACGGAAGGTATAGGAGCTCGTGGTGCGCATGTAGCGCCGGTCACCGGTAGCCTCGTCGACCAGGGTGGCGATCAGGCTCGACGGCAGCGTCGACAGGTTCGGCCACGTTACAGTCGCAGTGCTGTTTGCGGCGTTAGTCTTGACGATCAGATTCCATTCCTGCCGCTCCTGGCCCGCGCTGCGCACGTCCATCAGGTATGGCATACCAAGCGCGCTTGAGCCCGAGTAGAAGGCGGACTTCAGATATACGCTCTCTTGCTTGATGCTTGCGGGCGGCTGAGGCACGTCATAGCGGTCCAGACCAGCCACCGCATTCTTCTTTACCGCCGCACTCTGAGTCACGAGCGGCAATCCCGAAATGCCCACCTGTACATCGAATTCCCAGCCGTCTTTCTCTGCAGCCTTTGGCTGCGGTGCGCCTGTCTCGGCCTCGGCCGGACTGTACTGGTTGGGCGGCTGGAACATCAGCGTGCAACTCTGGCGAGCAAGTACCCAGTAGCCCATGTACGGGTCGAGATAGGTATCTGCCGGCGTTGCTTCCCAGGTGTATTGATTCGTCTCCGGATCGTACGCATAGACGGTGGAAAGCAGCATGTTCCGCGCTACCGCTTCGTCGAGTGACCAGTCGCCGCCGCTCTGCCCCGCCACGCGTACCTCATCGAGGCGCACGCCAGTGGTAAACGGATTACCAATCTGGTTCCAGCCGGGCAGTAGGTCCACGTTGTACGCGATCGAGCTATCCACTGGCTCGGCCCCTGCGGGCATGTAGACGGGCTCACGGTTGCGGTTCAGGAGCCAGTAGCCGGCGCCGGGCACGATGGCCGTGACGTAAGGGTCAGGGAACCAGCGGTACTGATTGCCCTGAGGGTCGTAACGAATGAGCGAGGCAGGACCGCCGGCCAACAACGAGCCAAGGCTCTGGAAGACGGTTTCAGCATCGTTATCCGGGAACTCGTAGGGTACCGAGACCATCTCCAGACCCAGGTCCGCGTTCGGCAGCGGGTTGAGCACGGGGATAGCCGGGATATTGATGGTCCGGCTGACGACTTTGCCGCGCGGGCCCGTGAAGCGCACCTCCGCATGCCCGGGGCGAGCCGCTGTAGCGACGACCTTCCAGTCGAGGTTCTTGATCTCATTGCGCTGAATGATCCCGGCATTCTTTGCCAGCGATTCTCCGGGCGCCAGCTCCAAGCCCACCGGCAAGCGCACGCGCACGCTTGCATCATACAGCGGAGAGCTGCCGAAGTTGTCCATGTAGGCTGCCAGCTTGAACGGCGAGTTGCCGTCTTGGTCGACTAGGTCATGCGCCTCATTTTCCGAAGTAGCCGGGTCGTCCTCACCCGCCTGCAGTGAGTACGGCGCATATGCCATGAAAGCGTATGGGGACGTGTAATCGGCGGCCGATGAGCCGAGCCCATAGTAGGTCACATAGCGCCGCGAGAGCCCGGGTCCGAGGTCGCGCGGCTGCCAGGACACTGCATAGGCCCAGTCTTCGTCGATTATCGACGCCTGGGTATTCGGGGTGAAGTAGTACTGCTGATCGGCGCCCATGTTCCGCATCTGGCCAAAGGAGATGCTATCGGGCGGACCGGCGGCGTAGTTGGCGATGCCGGCGTTGTCAACTTCGCTGCCGGTAAGCACGCCACGCAATACAACGTTCGGAGCCTGCGCGTTGTCGTAGGCGACCCAGCTATCGGGCAACAACTGATTCGTGCTTCCGACAGAGGGGATAGTCGTCTCTGTAGTGATGACGCTCTTGTCGGGGAGGATAATCGCGCGGCCGTCGTACTGGCTCTGCCCGAAGGTAGCGTCTATCAATGTCCGCAGCCCAACCTGGTGGGTCGCGGAGGTCGTGTTGGTGACGATGTACTCGAACTGAACGGTGTCGCCAAGGACGGTGGTTACCTGCCGAACCTGGATCCAGTCCGTGACCTCATCCAAATCGGCTTGACTGGCCGGCACGCGGAAGACGCCCGAGACGTCTCGGCTGCCATTGGTCAGGACTGAGGGCCACAGGCTCAGGAGATTGGAGATTTCCTCAACGAAGCCCAACTCCTCAGCCAGAAAGTGCGGGTCAAAGATGCCACCCACGTCGGGGTCTGCCTCATTGCTGTCCACCGCAATGGAGACCTTACTCGTGTAGTAGTAGCCGACGTCATCATCTTCGTATTGGGCGACGTTGCTCGCAATGACCTTATCCTCGTCGTTGGCGTGTGTGGGATTGCCACCGACAGGACTTTCGGTCGCAGTTCGGATCTGCACCCGGCCAGCTGGCTGGTACATGTAGTCGGTATCGGTAGCCGACACCGCGTTCCTGATCACACCAGGGTATTCCGCCCGAAGCTTGATCAGGGCGCGCGAAAAGGTGGGCACTTCGGCCGTCGTGAAGTTGGGCGCCAGTCTGGCCTGAGCCCACACAATGCCAAGTGCCACGGTCGCTAAGGCTAAAGCGCCTACAGTGACGCGTATCGCTGCCGATCTCCGATTACTGTTGCGATCCAATACTGTCAGCTCCTCTCTACGTCGGACGGGGTGCCTGTGCAGTTACCGTGTTACCGAGAATGGATGGATTGCCTGTACAGTCTGTCCATCCTCGGCCCGAGCGGTAATGCGGGCGAGATATCTGCCCGACGGAGCCTTCAAGCCGCGTTCGTTGCAGCCGTTCCAGACTGCGGTCTGACTCGTCCCCGCGGCCACCGAGCGTTCAGCGACTCTGCCGATCAACATACCAGAGATGTTGCGAATCTCCACGCTCACGTTCGACTGGCGCGTCACTGAGTAGGTGAACATCACCTGTCCCCCGCGAGCTGATGCCGACGAGACGGAATTGACCGTCAGCAAAGTGCTCTTCTGGTCCGAGGCCGTGATGCGCAGATGACGCACTCCCGGCTCAGCCATGGTGAACGTGTAACCGGTGGCGGTGCGCATGTATACGCTGTTCCCACTATCGAGGTCTTCCATTCGCATGCTCAGACCGCGTGGTAGGGACGCGTTCAGACGCGGCCAAGATACGGTGACCGGGACGTCTTTCAGCCGACACGACACCTCAACATCCCATTCCTGTTTCGTCGAGGCGGCGCTGCGCACATCCTTTGCGAGGGTACCCTCGCTGTTGGGAATGTACATCCGCAATGCGTCGACCAGCGGCGGCGGCTCGGATACGTCCACCCCAAGGTCATAGCCATCGGTCGCAGCGGCACTGACGCCGATATAGTTGATCGGGTCCTCATACTTGCCAGCACGTGCTTGCAGTTGCAGCAACCAGTTGTCTGTGGTGCCTTGCACTGGCTTGGCAGTGGTCTGCCTCTGGCGCGTCGCGACGATCTGTGCAGTCGTGGAAGTGTTGTGCACGACCAGCGTCGCGTCCTTGCGCACGTGGAGCCAGTAGCCCTTCAACGGCGCAAGCGTGTCTTCAGTCGGGTCGGTCGGGAAATCGTAGTAGCCGCCGCCTGCGTTGCTGACGAAATCGTAAAGCACACCCTCGGTAACCGGGCTGTTGGTCGAGTCCATCGCCTCACGCAGGTCTTGTCGTCCGTTGGCACTCACAAACTCGACGCTACCCCAGTCCACGTTGTCCTCATATGGATTCCCAATGAGGTTCCAGCCCTTTGGTTGGTCTGAGCCGTAGATGAGCTTGATGTCATAGCTCGCGTCGGTGAGACCGTTGGCAGTCACGCTGAGCATGCCGGTGGTTCGCAGGCTCAGGAAGTAGCCGAGACCTGCAGGCGGCTTCGCCACGAGGTTGTCGGGCGGGGCGAACCCTGCGAACTCGTCAGGGTACAGGTGGTACTTGCTTGAGCGGCTGTCGGTGGGAACCCATCGCAGCAAGGACATGTTCTCCAGCGGCACGCCAAAGACCACAGCCGGATCAGCTTCGCTCAGGTCTGGATATGGAAGCGCAATGATGTGTAGCCCTGCTGCGATGCTCGGGGTGGCAACGCGGAAGTAAACGGTAGCCCCCTTCGAGGGATTGCCCGCCTGGTCAGAGACCATCATGCTGACCTGGTGACGCGTGCGCGTCAGATTCGACAAGACAAAGCTTATCTGCCCCGTCTCGTGGTCAACTCGCAGGTCGGTTGCTGGTGAGATTGCCACCAGGTTGGTGCCATCGGTCTTGACAACAGCCTTGCCGTCATATTTGGCAACAAAGGTGTCCCAGTTGATCTCGCCGCTGTCGGACAGGGTGGCAATCACTCTGGGCGAGGCACTGGTAATGGTGCTGTTGTTCAGGGGGAAGTCGATGACGATCACCGGCAGGTCGTCGTCCGTCTCCTGGCCTACCCGCAGCGACAGCCGGCCGCCCGCGTACGGCGTGTCATTGCCTTCGTCAATGTCAGGGAACTCCGTCTGGTACTCGTCGATGGTGTACTTCCTCGCCATGACCTTGAGCAGGCTCTGCAGCGTCGAAGGGGCGCGCGCGGAGTCTTCGGAGAGAAGCAATGCCACCGCACCGGCCACATGTGGCGCCGCCGCCGAAGTACCCATGAACGGATTTAGGCCATATCCCGCAGCCGCCGCTGCGCCACCAATGGTGACCGCATCGGGAGCCAGGATGTCGGGTTTTCCACGTGTCGTGCCCACACCCAGCTTGTACGACGAGAACGGCTCCATATGATCAATCTGGACCGCCGCCAACTCCGGGGTCGCGGGCGGGGAGACGATGAGATTGGTGCCACGGACTGCGCCAACCGCATACGCACCAGTAGCTTCCGCTGGCACCGCCAAACTCTCGTCACCGACGCGCAGGTCGCGACTGGCAATATCGAAATTGGGGGAGAAGTACTGCAGTTTGACCGCGGGGATCTCGCTCTCCGCCGGGAGATTCGCGTTGACGTATTGGATCCGCACTACGTACTGGCCAGCCGTGCGGATGTCAACCCAAAGCTGCTCCTGCGGCGGGTCGTCACCATTCTGGGTCACCGCGGAGCGAGTGATCTCTCGGGTGCCAGTGCTGTCGAACAGGACAATATCAAAGTCGTTCGCAGTCTCCCCACCGTCGCCCGGCATATACCAGGAGAGATAGACTTGAAATGCGCCGACCGGGAGGTCATAGCGCAGTTCGTCCGTCGAGCCATCTAGCTCTACGTATGAGTCATCGTCGGTGTTCTCGGCAATGCCGGACCAGTGCTGCTGAGCCCAGTTCCCTGCAGCGTTGACCCAGAAAATCCCAGCCTCGCGTGCCCGGTTTACGGCCTGTGAGGCCCGGTGTGTCCCATCAAACGGTCCGTCCGCGAAACCCAGCGACATGACCACTACTTGGACCTGCGTGCTGATCAGGTAGGTCACAGCGCTGTCGATCGAGAGAGCACTGTCAGCGGCCACGAGAGTCATGTCACAATCGGGCGCCATGTCGGCGACGATCTGAGCCACTGCCGTTCCGTGTGCGGTCGTGAACGCGTTGTTGTCGGACCGGTAGTTGACTATATCACTGGCAACTACGGGAACCTCGGCGTCCAACCCTAAGAAACCCTCGTCAACAACGGCCACTTTCACATTCTGGCCGGTAAAACCATTGAGTTGCATCGACTGGGCGTTAGTCATAGTCACGCCCTGCGACACTGTCCCGCCATAGCCTTGCAGAGGGAGCGCTTTGACGGGAGGAGCAATCTGGGCGACCTGCGGTAGCGCGGCAAGCCGCACGAGTTGATCCGCTGGCACCATCGCCTGCACTTCGCGACCGCCCCGGCGTTCGGTCCTAACGCCATACTGCGACAGATTCGTTGCGGCCGCACCAGCGGGGCTACGGAAGTAAATGTTGACCCACACGAACTTGCCCTGCATGCGCACGCCAGATTTGGCGGCAGAGGCCGAACTGATTGTACCGCTTTCCGCACTCAGGGCCAGCGTTCGCAGTGGGCCGGCCAAGTCCGCCAACCCCGCGGGGTCCGCGGCATATAGACTCGCCGTCACGCCGAGCAGGATGATGGTTAGGCATGCCGCGAGCCGGCTTCGTCCGGTTGATAGTCCAAGGCTCACGTACGTACCTCCTGCCGGCACGCCCGCGCCGGCTACTGTTGTAATGCTTTGTGGACTGCGATACTGCTTCACGACATTACTCCGTACTACTGGATGGTGCGCCGATCCACATTCCGCTCACTCGTCCCCATGATTCCCGCAGGTACGCTGCCCAACCCGTGATCGCCGCCAGTTCGAACTCTTTTGCGTATCCGGCCGGCACTTCCTCAACGGTCGGTGGGTAGTAGATCCCCAGGCCCGGGGTTTCCCCGCCCTGCCCAGCCCCCTGCCATCGCGCCACCACCATATCATCCACCGCCGCTATCACCTGCGCGCTCGCCTGGCTAACCTCTGCATTGGCGGTATTGCCCTGCAGGCGCGCGGCCAACTCGCGCACGTCACACAACTCGTTCTTCTCGCCCCAGCTTCTGGTACGGCTGCGCACGAATGTCATCGTCGGCGCGAGCTCAACCAGATGGCTTCGTAGAGCCGCAGTCAGTGTACTGAGCCCCGACGATACCGCTGGTAACCGCTCCAGGTCGAGCGCAAGCAGCGCGACGGGACCGTCACCGGGCATACCAGCCTCCACCACGTTCCGCGCAACGTCCACTGGCTGTGAGTTGCTGGACGCCAGTGCCTCTGACCAGGCCAGACCAGGGCTGTAGATGAGCCCCGGAGCGGCGGTGAGGAATCGGCACGTGCCCCGCAACTCATACGCTACTTCGAGACTGCCGCCGAAACACGTGTCGAGCCCAACCAGATCCAGCGGGCATCCTAGCCCTGCAACGGCCGGCTCCAGTTCCTGTCGCAGCGACCGCGGTGGCAGCCCTGCCGCTCCCTGCGCTCGGAGTAACCCGCTGCCATGCCCCATCACCAGCAGGGCATAGTGCTTAGCTGGCAGCGTGTCCAGCGCTGAGGCCACGAAAGATCCCAAAACGCCCTTCACTGAACCCTTGGGTAACGGCGCCTGGTCGTCGGTTCGAGCCCCGTGGGCCCTTATCAGACAACGCTCAGCCGAATTGCGGTCCACCTGATCTGGCAGCATGATCATCGCCAGATTGTAGCCCTGCTTGCGAGCTGTATCCGCAAGCTGGCTCTGGTAATGCTGAGCGGCCTCGGTCAAGCCGCCTCGGGCTTCAAGGTACGCCAGTATGGTCCATGCCGGCTGCGCAGATGCAAGTCCGTGCACCGCAGCAGCCAGCATGCATAGGGTCAGGATGCAGACGGTGCGGCTGTTTATCTTCGGCCCGACCTCCCTGCACCGGTCCAGCCGCCGTGGCGCGCCGGGATCGGCGTGCGAACCCCTGCACTCGTGGGCGTCGGCGGCGGCGTCAGAGCAGTTGTGAACTTCCGCATCTCGCTGTAGAGGAAGCCGGACTTGCCGTTGTAGACGGGCCTATGGGGGTCTGCGCTCTGCCGCGCTCCCACCCGCCACCAATAGGTAGTCTCTGCCGACAATGGCCCTCGCAGCACGGCACTCTGCGGCGTTGAGGTGGTACCAGTCGTGCGGGCAATCGCTGTCCGGAACAGCGGTTCGCTGGTGCCATCTGGATCGCTCTCAGGGAATACTTCAACCTGGTATTCATTCGCCCCAACCGTCGACTGCCAGGTGAAGGTGATATCCTCGGTGGTTACGCTCGTAGAGTTGGCAGCCGGCGTGGAGCCAAGTACAGGCGGCACGAAGAAGGTAACGGGGCCACACGCGGCGCTTGCCTCGCTGATCGCATTCGAGGGATCGACTTCAAGGTTCGGCTCAGGCAGGTCAACCACCTGGGCGGTGCCGATTGGAGGGTTGGTGCCGGGCGGCTGCAGCGGATCGATGATCCGGCGGACCCGATAGAAGTACCGGCTGCCAGCGACCAATGGATTGTCGACGTACGCGTATGTGACGGTGCCCTGGTCGATCTCCCCATCCTCATTGCGGTAGTCGAACTCGAACTCGGTATCGGCGAATTCAGTCGTTAGTGCCTCGTCGCTGAAAACGCTGAAGCCGGGATCGTTCGTGACGGCTATGATGTTCGTGGCCGAAGTCAGGAAGTTCCTGTTGTTGGTGCCGCGGTAGACTACAAAGCCATGGGTTGTCGCGCCCGCGGTCGACCCGGTGTGAATGCGCAGTTCGATGGTCGGTACCGCGCCAGGCGCCTCCTGATTCATGAAGCAGTCTACTGATGAGGGGCTGGCCGAGGTTGACCCGGTACCGATAGCAGCCACTCCAACAAGCAGCAGAAGCGCTGCCAGCATCTGACTGCCGCGCTTAACCTTCTTGCTTCGTTCCTCGGCGGCCATCGCACTTACAGGCTTGTAAATACGGTAGATCCGGTCGCCGGTCGTGGGTATGGCGCCCTGAACCGCACGGGCGGTGGACATGCCAGCCTCGGCGTCCGCGATGCGGATGACGCCGACGCGCCGCATGATTACCTGCTCTACGTCCGGCTGCCATGTCGGCCGCATGACCAGCATGTCATCGCCGCTTGAGATGCCGTCGTCCGTTCCCAGGTTGATGTTGATATTGCCCTGGTCATCAACCATCTCTACGGCACCGCGGCGCACCGTCGCGCTGAGCATCTGCTCAACGCCGGCCTCAGCCGCCTGCCGCATTGCCTCATGCGTGACCTGAGCCACGTCGCCACTGAACCCTGGGATCGGCTTGGTCTGGATGCTTACCGCCGCGCCGTCCAGGTATTCGCCGATGGCTACGTCGAGCAACTGCAGATGCAGCACCACGCGCGCCTGGCCGTTGCTGGGGTCGACCCGCAGGTCAGCCAGATTGCCCACGAGGACTTTCTCAACATGCAGGCGCTGACCTAGTCGCACCTGCTCCGGAGTGGATAGCGGCGGCTTCATCCGCAGCGCCTGCATCTCCCGGTCCAGGTCCACTGTCGAGGTGACAATGTACTCCTTGCGGTCCTCGAGCGCCAACGCCGCGGCGGCCGTGACCTCGCGCATGAGCGCGGGCGTTGCGCGGTTTGTCAGGTCCTGGAATGGCACCACGGCTACTGCCGGGACATTCTGGGCGGCTTGGCCAAATGCCGATGGCAAGTACACCAAGCCCTGGGGGGTGAGCATCGCCACCATAATGATGTAGGCGACGATGCGACTCACCGAATTTCTGCGTAACTGCTGCATGGGGTGTGCTCTCCCTCCCACAGTATCTCGGCACGGCAAATGGCACGGCGACGGCAGTATATCATGCACTTCTTCAACTGTAAACGAGACGCGCGCAGCCCCCAGAGGCGACTACCGCGCACCCTTGTATAGCGGCATAACAGCCCGGGCTTCCTGCCCGCTGTCGGTGCGGCCGATGATGGTGACCAGGTAACGCCCGTTCGGTGCAGTGTTGCCCCGGGCATCACGGCCGTCCCACAGCAGCGTGTTCTGGCCGGCGGCCTGGTGCTCACTGTCAGCCAGTTGCCTGATCGTGCGGCCCGCGATGTTGCAGATGACTGATGTCACCTGCGCCGGACGCGACAGCACATAGCTCACTGAGATGGCGCTGCCGTTGGTGGACGCTGCCATCGGGCTGATCGCCAGTTGGCCCAGGCCCTGCGGCGTAACCACGACCTGCAACTCTCGCTCGGTGTCACTCGCCGTGAACACATAGCTCGAGTTCGTCCGCATATACACCTGCTGCCCCGTCTTCGTGTCCACCAGCAGCGGTCGCACGTCCTTGGGCAGTTGCGACAGATCCGGCCACCCAACCCGCACCTTCTGCCCCACTTGGTTCGTATAGACCTTCAGTTTCCAGGTGTTCTTCTGGCCCGTCGGGCGAACGTCTACGCCGTAGTTGCCCGCCGAGTTTGACCAGCCGCTGTTGTCAATGGCCGTGTACACGTAGGCGCCCATGGCAGGAACCGGAGGCTTGGCCTGGTCCAGGTTGAAGTCGCAGCCCTCGGTGGCGCCAGTCGCGGCTCCCAGGTACGTCGCGGTGTCCGCGGTCCCCGCAACTGCGGTCTTCAGTTGCAGCAGCCACCCATTTTCTACGCTCGGCGCATACGACCGCTCTTGCCCCGCTGCCAGCCCGCCGACGCTCTCGGTCAGGATCAGGTAGCATGGCTGATTGGCCTTGAGCCAATAGCCGGTGTACGGGGACAGCACGCCGACGGTCTGGTATCCGCCCAGTACGTACGCATACAGCCCCGAACCCAGCATTCCTCTCGACAGTGCCTCCTGCAGCGTGTACACCGACGTACCTGAGCGAACGCTCCCGGTGTAGAAGTCAATCCGGCTCTGGTGCGGGCAGCCGACCAGATTCCAGCCCGCGGAAAGCGGGATCTCGACGGTGTCCGTAGAGGCAACGCCCTCCACCGACAGGTCCGCCGAGGCCGTCAGGTTCATCCAGTAGCCTGTGCCCAGGCGGAACCGGTCAGCCGGAGCTTCCGGATACAGCCGGTAGCGCTGCCTCGTGGTCTCCCATGTCGCCATGCGCAGGCTCGAAGAGCTCACACCGAGCATGGTCGCGGGGTCAACATCACTGTAATCCCACGGGAAGGATACCAACTGCAGGCCCTTGGGGAACGTGTGCAGGGCGTCCATCGTGAAGTTGACGTTGTACGTCGTCGCTCCACTCTCGACAGTTGCCTGCTGGCTCGTCGGCTGGGCCGTCATCCCGATCTTCTCTGCGACGACGGTCAGTTCCCCGGAAGGCACGTTGTCTACCAGGAAGTTCTGCTCGATCCCATTCTCATCTTCCGTGACAACCGTGCTGCTGGTGGTCGTCTGGCCAACCAGCCTGTCGCCGAACATCAGCCGGACCGTCACGCCGCCTATGAAGGCGCCGGTTCCTGCGCTGACCACGCGGCCGGCCACTTTTCCTGGCGGAGCCGTCTCAAGGGCTATCGGCGGATCAACGTTCAGGGTCGTCGCCGGCTCGACGGTGACGCTGCGCGGCGTGGAGACGCTGTAGCCGGCCGCTCCCGCCGTTAGCGAATACTGCCGCGGCGGCAGGTTCAGAGTCGCGTCGCCATTCTGATCCGTGTAGGCCGTGACGGTGGTGCCGGCGCTGTCCACGGCGCTTACGCGAGCGTTCACCACGGCCTTACCGTCAGTTGCCGTGACTACTTTCACGTTCACGCTGCCGTTCGCGGCATCCAGCCGGAAGTCAAGCGTGGTGGTGTCGCCGACGCGCACCACGGCCTTGGACTGCTTGGACCCGTAGGAAATCTCCGCCCCGTTCGCCGTCACCAGGTACTCGCCTGGAGGGATGTTGGGCAGCATGTACCGACCGTCTGCGCCGGTGTAAACCGTGGTGGGAAGCTCGTCCTGTGACGGCGGGTTGTCCATATCCGGATCCGGAACAATCGACACCGCGACACGCGACAGTGGCTCCTTGCTCGTTCGGGACGTCACCGTGCCGGCAATCGCGCCCGGCTTTTCCTTCTCGATCGTGAAGTCAACCGTTCGCGGTAGCTGTCCACCGTGGACAAACTCGCCCTCGTAGTGGTCAATCGCTGTATAGCCTGGCCGGACTACGTCGATGTTGTAACGGCCCGGCGGCAGCCCCTGCACGATGTAGGTACCGTCTTCCTGGCAACGCACGGCGTACTTCACAACATCGGTCCCGGCGGTCGTGGTCACGCTCACCCGGACCACAGGTGTCGGGTCATTCACTGCCTGCCCGGCGTCGCTAACCGAGAGCACAGTCCCCTGGAAGCCGCCAGTCCGCGACCAACATGCAAAGTTGTGAATCAAGTGGCTGCGGTGGTTGCGGCACCGGGACGGGGTAACGTCGTATCCACGATGTATCTGCTCGAGGCCGAAGGATAGGAAAACCACCTTACCGCCCAGAGTATTCCCCGTATACTCGTATCGCACGCCGACGCAGGGCCCGAAAGCTGTCCCCTCATCGGCGGCGGCGCCATAGATCTTTGTCGACCCCAGCGGCGTAAGCGAGTCCGGCCGGATGGACCACTGCGCAGCATCCGTGTACCATGGGCTGCTCGGCCGTGTCACGCGTGCTGACTTCAGCGGCAGTGGCGAATCGTCGCTTGCCGTCCAGTTGGGCCAGTCTCCAGCGTGGGAACCGCCGCCCGCAACCCCCGGGACATTCCATGCGTCGTCCGATACCGGATCGTTCCCCAGGCCACCCACCCCGAATTCCTGTGCCGTCCGCTCCATGTTGAAGGGGTTAGTGCCGTTTGGCCCAACAGCGCAGTCAGCCAGGAAGCTGACTTGAAGTATGTTGGTGACAAAGCTGTTCGACTGCGTGCCATTTAGCGTTAGCGCCCAGACGATGTCCTCGCCACTCATGAACAGACGCCCGCCCTGCCGGACGAAATTGCCTACATCGGCCTGAACCGATGCGTCCATGATCGTGCCATCGGCAATCCACACGTTACCCGTGTGAGGGGCGGCCCAGATCACGGCCCGGTCGGCCACCGGTACCGCGCGCGTGGCTACAGCATCGGGGTTGGTTGCGCGGGCCGGGTCCAACTGGTACTCGATCGTTGGCAGGTAGTACTGGTAAACGGTCTGAGGAATCGCCCCACGGCAGATCACGCGCCACACGTCGTACATGCGCGCCGCACTCAAGTTTTGGCTGCCGCCGACGCCGCCCTGAATGGTGTCGTAATCAATGGTCGATTCGACACCTCCATAAGTACTCGGGTTATACGTGTAGTACGTCTCCACGTGCCAACCCGCGGCATAGTCGTTGTTGTAGCCCTGCCCAAGCGCGTAGAGATAAGACTGGCCCTCGCAGTAGTCATCCACGAACAGGACGTTGTTGCGGGGCGAAAAAGTGCGCGTCGAGAAACCGTACACGTCGTCGTACGTGACATAGTTCCCGACCTTATCCACCACCATGATGTCGATGATGTAGTCATGCCCACCATTCACGGTCGGCGTCTGCCACGTACCCACGTACTCTCCCGCCGTGGCATCGTACTGCAGGGGAATCCGTCCCACCGTCTGACTGTCGATCTCCAGCCACCTCTCGCCGCCTTGGAAGCTTGAGTCGTAGTAGTGTCCGGACTCTACGTCATAGATCCGGGGAGAGATCTCCGGGTCTTTGAACAGTGCCATAACACTGTAAACGCCGCTGTCACCGTCATAGACCGGAACCGAAACGGTGACCTCGCCGCCCGGTGACGCCAGCCGCGGGGAGGCTGACGGCAGTTCCGACGTCAGCGTACCATTTTTGAACTTCGCCAGGATCGGCGGAGTGACATCCGACTGCTGAGTCATCCAGATGTCAGTCAAGCCGCTGCGGTCTGACGTGAACACGATCCGGTACGGTGCCCCGGTCATGTTGAGCGTGAAACTCGGATCGGTGTCGTTGCTCGACTCTGTGGACACGGGCAGCGTCTGCAAGGGGCTGGAGACTTCGCCCTCGCCCGGCATTCGCAGGATATTCCAGTCCCCGCTCGTGTCGCCGGCGTCCGCCGCGCGCGTCGAAGCGAAGGCGATGGCATACCCGTACTTGGCATCCTGCGGATCGGTCGGATCGGGCCGGAAGGCCGGCTCCTTGTCGTCCGCCGTGGCGTCACCGCCACCGTTGCTGATCTGCTCTATCTCCGTCCCATCAGGGGCACAGATGAAAATGCGCTGCACCCCGCCAGCATCGCGAGTGAAAGCCAGAACTCCGCCAGACGGCGACCACGCCGGATCGGTATCATCAGCCACACCGCTCGTGATCGGCTGGATCAGTTGCGCGCCTGAAGATGCGACCTTGTAGATGTCCCAGGTCCCATTCAAGTTGCACTGGAAGGCGATCCAGTTGCTGTCCGGCGACCACGTCGCGTGCAGCTTGTCGCCTGCGCCGAAGGTGATCTGCCGGACGATGCTCGGATCCCGAACCTCGACCGTGAAAATCTGCCAGATCCCGTTTACCTGCGAACTGAAGGCCACCAGACGGCCGCCCGGGTCGTATGAAGGATCAACCTGGTCGCCGGCCATGCTAAGCAGCTTATACTGCTCGCTGCCGTCCGAGCGCATGATCCACAGATCATCATTGGCATTGGCAGGAGCCGTCGCATCGATCTGCCCGTCCGCAGTGTCATTCGCGGTGGTGTTGTTGACGGCATCTACGCCGTTGCTCACAAACACGATTCTGTTCTGAGTCGCGCCCGGCGAAGCGTTCGGCTGCTTCTCGTACGTGGCGACCGCGGTGGGCGTAAGGTCCCTATCCAGGTCAGGACCCGTCTGACGCGTTTGCATCAAGGCTGGAGGCGTGGGCAGGTTCTGCCCGATGATGGGGCGAGCCGAGGGATTCTTGGTGAAGAGACTGAGGCCATTTACGGGGATGAGAGGACCGGCCGCTCGTTCGGTCCTTGCGGCCGAGACCGCGGAGGTGAAGAACAGATACAGGAAAAGAGCGAGCAGGATGGGCGCGGAAAACTTGAGGAGGCCCTTCTGCAACCGAATCACTCCCTTGGCGGGTGCTGCAGTGAAGTCTGCCAACAACTGGCGCACGTGGTAAGACGGAAGTCAGTGAGACATGCAGAACCCGCAGGACCGGTACTTCGCCCGCCAGCCACACCACAGAAGAATGCCTGACACACGCGTCACCGTGCCTGATAAACACGCCATCAGGTCTGCGTACGCTTTTCCCAGCTACCTGCTTGCATTGGGCAGCTCCCTCCCCATCGCCTACCCCTGTGGAGCTCAGAACCGTGTGCAAGAAGTCAATCTGCTCGCTGTTTTACCAGCGGATTCATTATAACACCCGGTATTGGCGTTGACAAGATGTTGAACCGGATGTTGAAGCTGTCCGCATCATGGTATAACAAGCCCTAATCATGGCGCTTTGCGCCCGGTCAGAGGTGCGCTTGCGTCATGAAGATCATGATGAACAGACAAGCCTGCGCCAGACATGTTCCACCTGTCTGCGCAACTCGCCCAAATCGCCGTCATTGCCTATGGTGAAGTCCGCAGGAGCCTCCCCAAGTGCCAGCCGCTCGTGCGCAGCCAGCCGCCGCCGCGTCTCCTGCTCATCCAGGTGATCCCTCTCCGCCAGTCTCCCCAGCCGCTCCTCTTTCCCCGCCCGCACCAATAACACCTTGTCCACCAGCGGCCGCGCCCCCATCTCCACCAGCACCGCCGACTCCACGGCCGCCACTGCAGCCCCTTCGGCCCGCCACTGCGCCAGCCGCTCCCGCAGCCGCTCGGTCATCAGCGGGTGTACCAGGTCATCCAGCCGTCGGCGTGCCGCCTCGTCCTTGAAGATCAGGTTACCAAGCGCCCGCCGGCGCAAGTGGCCCTGATCATCAAAGTATTCGTCCCCAAACGCCTCCCGCACCTGCTTCAAAGCCGGCGCACCCGGCGCCAGCACCTCGCGGGAGAGTTCATCCGCCGCCACAGTCCGGGCCCCAAGCTCCCCAAACAGGCGCAGAACCTCAGTTTTTCCGGCGCCAATGGCCCCGACTATCCCGATGACAAGCATTATTGGGCCCGACCAAGGTGGAAGCTGCCCGCCAGGGGCTCGCTAGGACCGAGCCCCCGGCAAAGGCCGCTGATTGCTTCCCTACGCCTGTTCTTCTTCCGCTGCCTCGGGCTGGACGTTGTCCAGTGCCTCGGTCTCGGTATCGCTTTCCGAGGGCACCGAGTCCAGTTGCGCCTGGTTGTCTTCCGGCTGGTCAGCCACATCGCTCAGTGACAACTCGGTAGCCGTCGCTTCGATGTTCTGCTGCTCGCCGACCGTGCCCTGATCCGGCAGCCCCACGCGCTGCTCGACCTGCGCCGCCTCGTCCTTGTCCGTCTCCACTTCCTCGCGCCCCTTGCCCTCAGCCGGGATGTCCAGTTGCTGGAACAGGTCGCCAAACCGGTCGCCTAGCGTTACCTTGGCTTCCTTCTGCTGGCTCATGTACGACTGGTATTCCTGCCGCTCCCGCTGCTGCTCGGCGGCCGTCAGGCTCAGCGTCATCCGCCGGGCTTCAACGCGGATATCGTTGATCTTCAGATCAACAACCTGACCGGGCTGTACAACGTCCTTGGGGTCGATTCCGCGCCGCTGGCTCATCTCCGAAGCCGGGATGAAGCCCTCGATATCCAGGCCTTCCAGGTTCGCGAAGGCGCCAGTGCGCACTACTCTCGTGACCGTACCCTTGACCATCTGCCCCGGCCGCAGCTTCCGCGCGGTTTCTTTCCACGGGTCGGGCAGAATCTGCCGCAGCGACAGGGAGATCTTCTCGGTCTCGGGGTTGATCTCCAGGACCACTACATTGATCGTGTCGCCGACCTTGAGCACCTCGGACGGGTCCTTGATGCGGGTCCAGGCCATCTCAGACACGTGCAGCAGCCCGTCAACGCCACCCAGATCGATGAAGGCGCCATAGCTGGTCAGGTTGCGGACCTTGCCTTCGAGCACCGCTCCCTCTTCCAGCTTCGCCATCGTCTCTTCGCGCCGCTGTGCCCGCTCTTCCTCGACCACCTGACGGTGTGACAGCACGACCTTCTTGGCCCGCCGGTCCACCTCAAGCACCTTCAGCCGCAGTGATCGGCCGACAAACCGCTCCAGGTTCCGCACGTCCCGCGTGCCCACCTGTGACGCCGGGATGAAGCCGGGAACGCCCACATCTACCCGCAGGCCGCCCTTAACCCGGTCCGTGACCATGGCGTCCACGAGTTCCCCGGCCTTGGCCGCCTTCTCAAGGTCCACCCACACGCGCTCAAAGTCCGCTCGCCGCTTCGACAGTCGAATGACGCCATTCTCGTCGTCGATCCGCAGTACCGCCACATCGATCCGCTCGTCCACCTTGGGCATGTCTTCTTCACTGGCGAACTCAGACCGGCCGATCAGGCCCTCAAGCTTCGCCCCCAGGTCCACACTCACGCCGTCGGTACTAATGCCCACCACCACGCCGGACACGATATCGCCGCGCTTGACTTCCGCCGGGCCGGCCTCTGCCAGTGCCGCCCAGTCGGCAACGTCTTCCGCGACGTTATGCTCGTCTTCATCTTCCGGTACGTCTCCGACAGTCTCTTCCGGCTGCTCGATCTTGGTGTCGTCGTTGTCGTCGAAAACCATTAGAGTGAACTCCCTTCGGCCGCCTTTGTGGCTGGCCTTCCAAGTTGTGGGCGACGGATGACATCGCGTCGCGCAAGGCAGGATGGTGTACGGCCTCAAACGTTGGTCGTTGGCACCGGCGAAGCGCGCCGGGCCCCGGCAGCTCACGGCTGCCTCTTCAGCGGCAGATATTACTTCCCGACATCCTCCACATCGCGCCAGTTGTGCCCTATCGCCACCTCAACCGTCAGCGGCACATTCAACTCCACCACGTTCTCCATGACCTCGCGTACCAGCCCGGCCACGGCCTGCGCCTGAGCCTCAGGCGCCTCCAGCACTAGTTCGTCGTGTACCTGCAGGAGCATACCCGCCTCCGGGAACCGCTCCGGCAGTAGGTTCGCCAGTCGCACCATGGCGACCTTCACGATATCTGCGGCACTTCCTTGCAGCGGGGTATTGGCCGCCGCACGCTCCGCATAGGCCGCTACCTGCCGGTCTGGCGACTGCAAATCCGGCATCGGCCGCCGTCGCCCCAGGATCGTGCTCACATACCCCTCAGCCTTCGCCCGCGCCACCGTCCCGTCCATGAACTCCTTGACCGATGACAGCGCGGCAAAGTACTGGTCGATGAACTGCTGGGCCTCATTCCGCGATATCCCCAGCGACTTGCTCAAAGCCAGCGACCCCATGCCATACAGCACCGCGAAGTTCACGGTCTTGGCCACTCGCCGCATGTCGGAGGTGACGTTCTCGGGCAGGCAACCATATATCATCGACGCCGTCCGCCGGTGGACATCCTCTGCCTCCCGGAACGCCGTCACGAGGTTCTCATCCCCGCAAAAGTGCGCCAGCAGCCGCAGCTCAATCTGCGAGTAGTCTGCCTTGACCAGCAGCTTCCCCGGCGGCGCCACGAAACAGCCCCGAATCAGCCGCCCAGTCTCCGTCTTGATGGGAATATTCTGCAGGTTCGGCCCACGGCTGGATAGCCGCCCCGTCGCCGCCACAGTCTGCTCAAACGTCGTATGAATCCGCTTGCTGATGGGGTCTAGCTCCCGCAGCAGCGCATCCACATATGTTGACCGCAGCTTCGAAAGCTCGCGATACTCAAGTATCTTGGCAACTACGACATTCTCTTCCGCCAGTTCCTCCAACACCGCCGCACTCGTTGACCACCCGGTCTTTGTCTTCTTGCCCTTCGCCAGGCACAGGTTGCCAAACAGCACTTCCCCGACCTGCTTGGGCGAATCGAGGTTGAACTCGCACCCCGCCAGCGTGTAGACCTCGTCCACCAGCGCTTCGATCTGGGTCGTCAGCGTCTCCCCAAGCTCCTGAAGCTGCGCCACGTCCACCGCGATACCCCGCGCCTCCATCTCCGCCAGCACCGCTGCCAGCGGCATTTCCACGTTTTCAAAGATATCCAGCAGTTCGAGTTGCCCAAGCTGCCCCAATACCACGTCTCGAAGCCGCTCCACCGCCATTGCCTCAACGGCCGGCCTGACCTGCCACACCGGCAAGTCCCCCGGCAGATCAACATCCTTGTCGGGCACCCACCAGCCTAACTCCCCCGCCGCCGTCAGCATGATGCTGTGGTCTGGCCGCTGTGGCGCAACAAGGTAATCAGCCACCTCAGCATCAAAAGCATACCCCCGTAGCGTCACGCCAAACCTCAGCAACAGCCGCGCCGCTTCCTTCAGGCGCGATCCCCACTTGGCCACCGCCGCATCCCCCAGCACCGCTGCCAGGCACTCCGGCAGTTCCGGCTCCTCCTCATCAAACAGGCTCGCCGTAGGCGCGCTGGCCTTCTTGCCGTGTCTGGACTGTAGGGCGGGGCTTGGCGATGTCTGCATCGCAGCTCGTACCCCGCCGCTGCCGTGCTGTAGGGCGGGGGCTCGTACCCCGCCGTCGGGATCTCCCTCCGGCATCAACCACACCCAGACCTCTTCGGGCGCAGCCGTCAGTGCCAGTCCCGTCCGCCCCTTTGGCCCCAGCAGCGGCGCCAGGGTCAAATGCCCAACCTGCCGCGCCCGGTCGCATAGTGCCACCAGGTCCTCGCTCTCGGCCATGTGGATGGTGCCCTGCCAGTCGGCCCCCCAGTGCCCCGTCCGCTCCAGCAGGTTGCCAAACTCGAGACGTGCGAACAGCCGCCGCGCTTCCATCGCCCGTGGCCCTGGCCACTTGAGCTGCTCAAGCGTCAGTTCCACCGGCACCTTGGTATCAATTCGCGCCAGTTGCCGCCCCAGCATTGCCAGCTCTTTGCCATCGGTCAGCTTCCGCCGCAGCGATTCCTGCTTTACCCCCTCCAGCCCGTCGTAGATGCCCTGCAGGCTCCCGAACTCCTGCAGCAGCTTCGCCGCGCCCACTGGTCCGATGCCTGCGATACCCGGGATGTTGTCGGAAGCATCCCCGGACAGGGCCTTCATGTCGGGAATCTGCTCGGGACCGATCCCATACTGCTCTCGGACCGCTTCCTCATCGTAAAGCTTGGTGTCCTTCATCCCCTTGATGCTCGCCAGTACCCTGATGCCGGGCCGGATAAGCTGCACCATGTCCCGGTCGCTGCTGACGATCAGGACCTCCTGCCCCTGCTCCTGCGCCCGCAGAGCCATCGTTCCGATGACGTCGTCGGCCTCATAGCCGGGCATCTCCAGCCGCGCCAACCCCAGCGCGTCAGCCATCTCTCGCGCCAGCCCCATCTGCGCCCCCAATTCGTCAGCCATCTCCGGACGATGTGCCTTGTACTGCTCATCCATCTCGTGTCGGAAGGTCTTGCCCGGGGGATCGAACGCCACGAGGACCCGCTCCGGCTTCTCGCTCTCCAAAAGTGGCAGAACCATCTGTACGAAGCCGTAGACAGCCCCGGTGGGCTGTCCAGTCGAGCTGGAAAGCGGCGGCAAAGCATGAAAAGCCCGGTGTACCAGGCTATTGCCGTCTATTAACACCAACTTGCTACTCAATACCAATCACATCCAAACCACTAACCGTCCGGCCGTGCTGTAGGGCGGGGGCTACGTACCCCGCCGCTGCCGTGCTGTAGGGCGTAGCGACGTCGGCGTCGCAGGGGGCTCGTACCCCGCCGGCCGTTGTCTGCGACTTCCCCCAACCCCTGATCAGCCCCAGGAACGGGGACTGACCCCAATTTCGCAACCTCACCATCCGCCTCCGCCAGCCCTCATGCGAAATTGGGGTCTGTCCCCGTTCCGACGTAACGCCTACAACCCAAACCCCTGGTAGACCTCCGGCAACAGCAGCATCGGGCCCTGCAGCGGCGGCTCTTGCAGCAACGCCTGCCCCGCCACATGCTTGAACATGCTGCTCTCGCTGCCCGACAAGGCCCCCAGCAGCCCCGTGCTCTCGCCGTAATACCTCAGCTTCGGCTCGCCCTTGATCCCGCCCAGCTGCCCGGCAAGCTTCACTGCGTCATAGAAGTTGCCCAGTTGATCCACCAGCCCAACCTTCTTCGCCTGGGCCCCGGTATAGATGCGCCCCTCCGCGAGCCCCCGCACCTTCTTGATGTCCATCTTCCGCCCGTCAGCGACGGCCTTCAGGAACTGCCCGTAGACATCCTGCAAGAGCGCCTGCAGATAGGCCTTCTCTTCCGCCGTCATCGGCCGCTTCCCGGAGCCAATGTCCTTGTACTTCCCGGCGGTCTGGGTCTGGTCGGTCAGACCGAGCTTCTGCATCAGGCCATAGTATCCCATACCGCCGAAGATCACGCCGATGCTGCCGGTCAACGTCGAGCCCTGCGCCACGATCTTGTCACACGAAGACGCCACATAGTAGCCCCCGGATGCAGCCACGTCGGTCATGCAGGCCACGACCTTCTTCTTCGTCCGCAGCCGCACTATCTCCTCATAGATCGCATGAGAGGCCGCCGGGCTGCCCCCGGGGCTGTTTATCAGGATGATGACCGACTTAACGTTGTCATCTTTGTAGGCCGCACGGATGTCCTTCATCCACCCCCGCGCCCCCGGTCCGCCGCTAAAGAGCCCGCCCCGCCCGCCATCCTGAATGACGCCCGTGATCGAGATCACACCCACCTGGTCCCCCGTCAGCGGCACAGACGTGCCACCACCAAGCGCCCCGATCATCCCGATCATCAGTATCAGGAATAAGCCCCCGACAATCGCAATTGCGATGATCCACAGCCCAAGCGCCGACCGCCGGCGCGGCGGCTGCGGCGGCGGAGGGTAGTACCCCGGCCAATACGGCGGCGGCCCTGCCGGAGCCTGAGGCCCGGCGGGCGTTACAGCCTGCGTAGGCGGCGGGGGTGGTGGCGGCGGAGGAGGGGGTGGCGCTGGATGCGATTCAGCGGCGGCAGGCGCCGGCTCTACCGGGGCCTCCGCGTCAGAGACACTGTCCGGGCCTTCCTGAACGCCCTCCGGCTCACCGGTTCCAGGCTCTACTCTCTGTTCATCATCATTCATGACCAAGCTCCTGAGGTAGAAAGACCTCGCCGACGGTGGCCTTCTTCTAGAACCTCAGGCCGAGTGTACCATGCCAATCCTGCGCACTGCAAGCTAAGTGACGTTCCGCGAGGCGCTAACGTCTTAGCTGACGTTTGCTCAGCATCTTCTCCTCACCGGTCAGCAGGTCCTCGCAACTCCCTTGTACAACCATCACCTACACGGAGGGGTGATACCCATGCGCTACTTGCTTTCGTTGCTCGCGATCTCGATCTCACTGAGCTCTTTCGCGGCGCCCGCCCGCAATCAGAACCTGCTGCTCAATCCTGGTTTCGAGCAGGCCACCAAGCCTGGCTCAACCGCCTGGCAGCCCTATAACCTCGGCTACAGTCCCTCGACCACAGCCCGTCACGGCCACACCGCAATCTCATGCGCTTCCACTAGCCCCCAGGAGATACGCGGGGCGATGCAGGAAGTCGTCTTCGACCCGCCCCTGCGGCACTCGTTCCGCATCTCCGGCTGGAGCAAGGCCGAGAACGCGAGCGGCCAGGACTACTGCCTGTACCTGGACTGTTTCTATGACGATGGCACACCCTTGTGGGGCCAGCGCACGGACTTCTCCCAGGGCACCCATGACTGGGAGTACGTCGAGAACACCTTCACCCCTGCCAAACCCATCGCGAAGATACAGTACTTCATCCTTTTCCGCCGCTGCACCGGCAAAGTCTGGTTCGATGACGTGTCATTAAGCCTCTCCCCCTTCGAGCTCGAGGCGGAGCGCATCTTCCCCAGCCTCTACGGCAGCAACACCATCGAGTACACCGGACGCCTCAGCCTCCCCGGTGCCTGGACCGGCCAGATCCTGCGCGATGGCCGCGAGGTCTACACTCAACGCGGCAAGGGCACCGGCATCAGCTTCAGTTGGTCCGGCAAAGACCCCTCTGGCGCCCCCCTCGCCCCCGGCCCCTACCAACTCCGCCTCACTGCCAAAGATGACCTGCTGGGCGAGCAGCTAACCATCGACCGCACGGTAACCACCACCAACACGCCTCGCCGGGGCTACGTCGCCTGGACCGAGAGCAGCATGAACCGGGTGCTCATCAACCGTCTGCCTGAGGTCAAGCGGGAACTGCTCGGTCGCGTCTCCCTCGCCCGCAACGAGTACGAGAGCTTCCAGGTCGCCCTCCGCACCGCTCCCAACGTCGAGCTCCGCGACTGCCGGGTGACTCTACCAGACCTCACCGGCCCCGGAGGCGCCAAGCTCACATCCAACTGCCTTCAGTGGCAACAAGTGGGCTTTGTGGACATCAAGGACCTGTCACCCTCAACGGTCCTGCCCGAGGACGCCGTGCCCGGCTGGTGGCCGGACCCACTCCTGCCCGTCAGCCGCTTCAACGTCAAGCCGGCCATGACCCAAAGCCTGTGGTTCACCGTGTACGCGCCACCCGGCACCCGCCCCGGGCTGTACACAGGCCAGGTGACGATCACCCCCGCCAACGCCCCGGCCCTGCAAGTGCCTGTCCAGGCCACCGTCTATGACTTTGATATCCCCACCCAGGGCCACCTCAAGACCGCCTTCGCCCTGATGGACGGCTATCTGGAGCGTCTCTACGGCCCGCTGACGCCCGAACTGCGCCGCAAGTACGGCGACTTTGCCCTCAAGCACCACCTCAACCCCGACGACATCTCCCGCACCGACCCGCCCGATCTGGATGATCTCGCGTACTACAACGACCACGGGCTGAATGCCTTCAACGTCATCAACATGGTAGAACCCCGCGGCAAGCGCACCTGGGTCTGCTACAGCGACCTCGGCGTCTACACGCCAACCTTCAAGCAGCAACTCATCGAACGCCTCGATCCCTACGTCGCAGAACTCAAGCGCCGCGGTCTCTACGAGAAGGCCTACGTCTACACCTTCGACGAGCGAGGCAAAGAGTTCTACCCGATCATGAAGGAGTACTTCGGCCTCATCAAGGAGCGGTACGGCCTGCCGACGCTGACCACCGCTAAGGTGCCCCAGGAACCCCAGGCGATGCGGGATCTGAACATCGACTGGAACTGCCCGGTGTCTTCCGTCTACAACCTCCAGCAGGCAGAGCAGTGCCGCAAGGCCGGGCTAAAGGTCTGGTCCTACGTCTGCTGCGGCCCCCGCCGCCCCTACGCCAACTTCCTCGGCGAGGACGAACTCATCCAGGGCCGCCTGATCTGGTGGCAGGCCTACCACCAGAAGATGGACGGCTTCCTCTACTGGGGCCTGAACATCTGGGGACGGAGCAACAACAACTACCTCATAGACCCCGAAAAGGACGGCCCCTTCCTGAAGTGGAGCATCACCACCGGCGGCCAGGAACAGTGGCTCAAGTGCCTGCACGGCGACGGGGAACTGCTCTACGCGGGCAAGGAGGGCCCAATAGGCTGTATCCGCCTCGCCAACCTCCGCGACGGGCTTGAAGACTACGAGTACCTCTACCTATTGGCTAGCAAGCAAGGCGGCCTCGAAGCCGCGCGCAAGGCCTGCGAGCCCGTAACCACCAGCCTGACCGCCTTCACCCACGACCCGGCGGTTCTGGCCCAGCAACGCGACCGCCTGGCCCGCCTGATCACCGCCGCCCACCGTTGACAGCACAACGGCTGGCTAATATAATGAAGTTCCAGCCGGAGTGGTGAAATTGGTAGACGCACGGGACTCAAAATCCCGCGGGGATCAAACCCCGTGCCGGTTCGATTCCGGCCTCCGGCACCAACCTGCTAGTCATCCCGTAGAGGCCCTCCACAGGGCCTCTACGTCTGTTTCCGGCCATGCGTTCACCCGCCATTCCCCCAGGCCTTGACCGTACGCCGTTAGCCCACCTCGCCAACGCCACTCGTCCCTGTCCACCACCACATATGCGGCCAAAGTGTTTCAATTGCGTGCCTTTCGTGGTATAGTTGACTGTGTCTCACTATTCATCAGGAAGGATGGTTACGATATGCGTCGTGGATTCACGCTGATCGAGTTGCTGGTTGTTATTGCCATCATCGCCATCTTGGCGGCGATCCTTTTCCCGGTCTTTGCCAAGGCCCGCGAGAAGGCCAGGCAGAGCAGTTGCTTGTCGAACATCAAGCAGCTCACCTTGGCCTCTTTGCAGTACGCTCAGGACTATGACGAGCGGATGGTCCCCAACTTCTCCTACATGCCCGCCGGTGTGGCTCTCTACTGGTGGTACGATGTTCTTCAGCCGTACATGAAGAGCACCCAGATCACGCTCTGCCCCAGCACCAGCGGCTCGGCCGGCCAGTACACCACCCTCCGCCCGCCGGGCCTGCCGAATCCTGCCCTGCTATGCTACGCAGTCAACGCTATGTACATCAGTATGGGTGCCGGCAACGGAATCGCCATGGGCAGCATCGATGCGCCCTCCACTACTTTCTGGATCGTGGACAGCAAGGACGCTGAACTCAACGGCATCGCCGACACCGACTGGGGCAACGCCAACGGCGTCGGCAGCATCGCCAAGGTCCACAACGACGGGGCCAACTGGGGCTTCTGCGACGGCCACGCCAAGTGGATGATGAGAAGCAAGCAGGCCGACTGGACCCCCGCGAGCGACTAACCTGACACGCACCGCCTCAACCACAACAGCCGCCTCCGAAACTGGAGGCGGCTGTTTTTCTGCGTAGAAGCAGGACGACGGCAGAGCGCGCCTGCCCCCCGCCACGCGTCTAGCAACCTATTGTCTTTCTCCTACCCGCCCCCGAACGCAATCGCCCCCATGTCCGGCGGCCTCTGCCTGGGCTTCCGGTACAGGTCCAACTCAATCAACTCGCTATAGATACCCTTCGCAATGCACGGGCTCGCGCTGCTGAGACGGAAATTCACCCCCGGACGCACGAAGAGCGGGTTGCGCGCGATGCTGTTCCCACCGGTACCCGGCGCCCGTCCCCCCAACTCCGCGCCGCCGTATGCGCTGTCTCCCGCCATGATGGCCCCCTCTCCCCTCGTCGAGTAGTAGCAGTTGTAATCCTCATCGGGCAGCCTCGCCGCCTCACACTTCACCAGCGCATCGTAGAAGATGCTGTTGCGTATCACGCAGCCTCGGACGTTCGGGGTCTCAAGCCGCAGCCCTTCCGACCCGTTCGCGCCCAGCGTGCAGTTCCAGAACTGCAGCCTCTCCCCCGCGCACCCGATGCCCCCTCCGTCGTTCGCATACACGAGACAGTTGATGACCCAGCACCCGCTCCCCCACAGCTTCAAACCCCAGCCGCTGTTGTCGTACGCCTGACAGCGTTCGATCACCGTACCGCCCGGCTTGAGGTCAAATCCGCTGTCGCCTGCCCCGTATGACACGCAGTCGCGCACCACCACACCCCGGCTGAGCCCCTCGATGGCGATGCCATCGGTGTTCCCGGTCCGCCCGCTCGCGGCACTCCGCCCGCAAGTCGTCCTCTCGATCAGCACCCCCTTCACGCCCGAGACGTCTTTCTGCCCGATCAGAATCCCATTCCCGTTGTCATGCACATAGCAGTCGAGAATGCGCAGTTCGCTGCCGTCCTTGACCCGCAGCGCTTCCTGGCACACGCTCACCTCGCAATCCCGGAAGGTCAACCCCTCCCCACCCGTCTGGAACCCGATCCCAATCGCCGCATTCTGCAGCCTCAGCCCCTCCAGCGTCAGGTTCCACATCCTGTCCCAGTCCGTCCCGACGCAGTACATGCCCCCTTCGCCGTCTATGACCACCCGGCGCGAGTTGATAGCCTTATATACAATCGCCCTCTCCCCCCTCGCTATCCCGTCAAACCGCACCATCTCCCTGTAGACCCCGTCAGCGATCAGAACCACATCCCCCGGACCGACCCGCCGCACCGAGTGCCCGATCGTTCGCCAGGCCGTGCTCAGGCTAGTCCCCTGGTTGCCATCATCCCCGCCGGGGCTGACATAGTACGAAGCCCCCTCTCCCACGGACGCCATAATCACTGCCCACGCTACCAGCACCACGCCTCTCCGCATCGCCACACCTCTTCGCCGATCCTGTTGTGGTAGACGTCTCCGCCAACCCCGCACCTCAACCAGCCGTCCTGGGTGTAACCTGCTGTTGTCGGTAGCCGTGTCGTCGGACTGTAGGGCGGGGGCTCCGTACCCCGCCGCGTGTGGCGATGGGTAATTGTAAATGACGGCCGGCGGGGTACGAGCTGCGATGCAGACATCGCCAAGCCCCGCCCTACAGTGGGGAGTCACACCCGGCCATCCTCCCTCGCTTGACAACCGGCACACTCACCACTAAAGTGAAACTCGTTCCTGTTTGCCCGTGTGGAGGCGTGACAGTGTTTGGCTCAATCCCCCATTTCCCCGACCTCGCCCCTCTCGACTGGGACCACAAGCCCGTCCTGGACGCCATCTTCGCCGACCTCAAGCCCGCCATCTCTGAATTCACCTTCACCAACCTCTACATCTGGCGCCACGCCTACGGGGCCCGGATCACCCGCTTTGGCGATGACGCCCTGTGCCTGATCTCCTGGCGCCCGGATCCCGAGGACAGCTTCGTTTTGCCCCCTCTCGGCCCCGGCGCCTCACTCGATCACACCCGCGAATGCCTCGCTTTACTGGCCCGCGAGGGCCATGATCCCAAGCTCTGCCGCGCCCCTCAGGACGCGATAGCCTCCCTTGGCCTCACCGCTGCCGACTGGATCATCGAATCCGACCGCGACGACTGGGATTATGTCTACAAGGTCGAAGACCTCATCGCCCTCCCCGAGGATCGATATCCGGACAAGGTCCGCCATATCAAGCAGTTCGAAAAGCGCTTCACCTACGAGTACCGCCGCCTCACTCCTGATCTTGTCCCCGCCTGCCAGGAACTGCAGGACCTCTGGTGCGACGAGAAACACTGCGACCTCTACTCCACCCTCCGCGCCGAATCCAAAGCCGTCAAGGAGATCCTCGCCCGCCTCGACAGCTCTGCCCTCAAGGGTGGAGTGATCCTCGTCAACGACCGCGTTCAGGCTTTCACTCTGGGCGAGCCACTCAACGACGACACTGTCGTCATCCACATCGAGAAAGCCTCCCCAGACCTCCACGGCGCCTTTCAGGTCATCAACCGCGAGTTCCTGCGCAACGAGTGGTCGGGCTGGCAATACGTCAACCGCGAGCAGGACGTAGGCGACCCCGGCCTGCGCAAAGCCAAGGAAAGCTACCTCCCCGCCAAGATGATCGAGAAGTTCACAATCCGCCCTCGCTAACCACCTCTCCCGCGTGGTAGGCATGCTCCGCATGCCGGAACATGCTTCACGTGTCCTCCCATATAAGCAGGTCTACAACTCAGGGATTCCGGCCAAAAACTTCGAAAGCACCCCGTCCCCGCCTCCGCCTCTGCCTTTCACGTTTCACGTTTCACGCCTTTTCCCCCCCTGAACAATCATCTTCTACCCGCGTCTCTTCCCCTTGACGATGCTTCGTCCGGGAGGCCCACCCATGCCTGATTTCTCCGATCCCTTCAGCGGCCGGCAACTAGACCGTGCCATGACCCTCGGTGAGTTGGCGCGTGCCCTGCGCCTGTCCATCGCCGCGGAACTCGAGGCCATTCACCTCTATGAGTCCATGGCCGACTCGACCGACAACGACCTCGCAGCCGCGGTCTTGCGCGACATCGCCAACGAAGAGCGGGTCCACGTCGGCGAGTTTCAGCATGTGCTGAACTTGCTGCTTGAGGATGAAGTGGGGTATCTGCAGGCGGGTGCGGCCGAGGTTGACGCAATGAACGCTGCTCTGAGCGGCGAAGCCCGCGCTGCGGCTTCAGAGCCCGCTGTGGAGGCTGCAGAGCCTCCTGCCGCCCCCATTCTGACTGTTGGTTCCTTGCGCTGAAGATGCGGTGGAGTCCGTCGGCAGCTCCGGCGGGAAAAGGAGATTGGGAAATGAACGTGGATTATCTGGATCGCGCCGAGGCCCCCTTCGGTCCTGACGTCTGGGCCAAGCTTGACGAGACCGTCGTGGGCGCAGCCAGCAGCCAACTTACCGGCCGGCGTCTACTCGAGATCGAAGGACCTCACGGCCTGGGGCTCAAATCCATCGCCGGACCGGACGAGGACCTCATTGGCGACGTGGAGTCCACCGTCTGCCTTAGCCCGGTGACGCCCGTGCCGACCATCAAGCACAGCTTCACACTGCCGATGCGCGATGTGGCCAACTACGAAACCACCGGCGTGCTCTTCAACGTCCGCGCCGTAGCCACTGCCGCAATCCAGGTCGCCCGGCGTGAGGATGACATAATCTTCAACGGCATACCGGACCACGGCATACCGGGCCTACTCAACATTTCGGACGCCGCCACCATCAACCTCAACCCGTGGACCGAGCCCGGCATGGCCTTCGAGAATATCATGGAAGCCGTCAACGTCCTCGACGACCGCGGCCTCCACGGCCCGTATGCGCTAGCGCTCTCACCGCCGCTGTACAACGCACTCTTCCGCCTCTACCCCAACGGCGGGCCCGCCGAGCTTGAGCAGGTCCGCATGATGGTCACCGGCGGGATCATCAAGAGCCCGTCCATCGCCAACGGTGGCGTGCTGGTAGCCGTAGGCAAGCAGTTCCTGTCCCTGGTCATCGGACAGGACCTGGTAACCGCCTACGTCGGCCCACAATGCGGCGAGTTCGAATTCTGCCTGATGGAGAGTCTGGTCCTGAAGGTCGCCCTACCGCAAGCCGTCTGCGCCATCACCGGCTAGTCAACCCGGCTGCCTGTAGGAGCGGTCACCAGACCGCGATTTCGCGCGCTCCCGCTAACGCGGCAACCGCGCCAACTCGCCTCTCAGCTCAGCATACAACTCCGCTGTCCAGGCCGGCAACTCCAGCCCCCTGGGCAGCTTTCGCTTCCGGAAATCCACCGGCGACAGCACCACCCGCACGTTCTCCCGCCCCGTCTCCGCCACCAGCACAAACAGCTCCTCCGCCACCTCATCCCCCATAGCCAGGCACCCCGTCGACGCCATGCCGCCATGGATCATGATATCCCCGCCGAGCTTCGTCCGCCCCTCCGCCGCCGCCCGCTTCCGGTCCGCCTCATTCGGGTACGACACCCGTAGCGCCAGATGAAACTTGCTGTTGGGGTTCAGCGACTCCACCCCGTACACTCCCTCGGGCACCTGGCAGTCCCCCTCGCGCAGCTTCGGCCCGGTCTCTCCGCTCGCCCCCAGTATCGGGTACTCAACCACATGCCGCAGTTTCTCCCCCCGCCCCGCCGCATACACCTCCAGCCGCCGCTCCTGCTTTAGCCCCAGCAGCACCACTTCCGCCGGCGGGTAGGCCACCTTCGCCTTCTTGAACCGTGGCAGAATCCTCTCCCGCACCGCCGGCCCAAACTCCTCTACCCTCTCCTCGACCGTCTTGCGTGTCTTCACCTGCTCCTTCTCCACCTCCTTGCCCTGCCGCGCCATCCTGCGTCCCGGCAGCAGCACACCCACTGCCGCTACCAGCGCCAGCACCACCAGCACCCACCCCACTATCGTGCGCTTTGAGGAACGAACCATCCCACTTCTCCCAATCGCCCAAAAAGAGAACGGAGCCTTCGCGCCGCGATCTGCCTGGTCAGAAGTCACCAGGATCCCATCGGCGTGAAGGCTCCGTCCCCATCTTGACCAGCTATCTCGTCTACCGGCCTCAGCCCCCGCGTCGCCGGCTATCCTTCGTACAAACTCGCCCCGCGCTCCTTCAGCCGCGCCCGCAACTCCTTCACGTCAACGCCGCGAATGTCCGTCCCCTTCTGCACGCACATCCCCGCGGCCACGCCCCCGGCCTCGCCGTTGCACGCCGCAATCGGCATCACCCGGTGCGACGAGTGCGCTGCATGATCCGAACTGATGGGCCGCCCTGCGATCAACAGGTTGTCAAACCCCTTGGGGCACAGGCACCGGTACGGAATGTCATATGCTTCCCCGGGCGGGAGCGCCTGGATGACCGTACCCGTCCCGGCCGGGTTGTGGATATCCACCGGATAACACCCGCGCGCTATCCCGTCCTCAAACTTCCGCGCCTGCAAAACATCATCAACACTCAGCGTATAGTCCCCCACGACCCGCCGCGACTCCCGGATACCAATCTGCGCCGGCACAACCGACAGGTAAGCCTCCTCAAACCCCGGCACCTCCCGCTTCAGGAACGCCACCATCTGCCGCACCTGCTTGCGCGCGGTCTCCTCGGCCAAGGTCAGGTCCTCCGCCTTAGTCGCGTCCAGCTTCACTACCCGAGTGGTATTGAAATGTATCTCGCCCTTGCGGGTGGTATAGAACCACAGGCAATTCTCGCGCGGGTTCTCAATGTCTCCGCGTTCTTTGGCCGCATAGTAAAGCTCATTGATACCCGGCCGGTCCGGCATCCGGTCCTCATCCACATTCGCCATCCGGAAGTTCATCGTCATCGGCTGGCAGAACCCATCCTCGGGCCGCCCCATCTCAATCTCCGCCCCTGCCCACGCCGCCAGATCCGCATCGCCGCTCGCGTCGATGAAGATCTTCGCCCCCAGCGCCTGCACTCCCGTCTTGCTGGCCGTAATCGCCTTCCCCAACCGCTGCCCGTCTACCACTGCCCCGATCAGCGTGGTATGCAGAAGCCGACGCACACCCGCCTCCGCCACCATCCGGTCCAACGCCAGCTTCGCCAGCTCCGGGTCAAACGCCGTCGAGGACTGGGGCCGGTGGCTCCACCCGCCCTCGGCCTCAAAGAAGTCAATCATCCGCTGGAAAGTCCCGGCGTTGATCTGTTCGCCGCCGGTATGGTAGGCCATGAACGGGTTCACGAGCCCCGCGGTCGCCATGCCACCGAGGAACCCATACCGCTCCACAAGCAGCGTATCCGCCCCCTGCTCAGCCGCGGCCACTGCCGCGCAAATCCCCGCCGGCCCGCCCCCGATCACAACCACCTCAGCTTCATGAGCCACGGACACATCAGAGAAATCCAACTCGGCCATTTCGCACCTCATATCTTGTCTGGAGGGGCCGAATGCGCAGCCGTATCGCGCATCCGGCCCTGCCGCCATCACCGAAAACCTCGCTCCGGCTGTGGGGCGTAGCGACGTCTGCGTCGCAGGGGGCTCGTACCCCGCCGCTCCCCTCCGGCTGTGGGGCGTAGCGACGTCTGCGTCGCAGGGGGCTCGTACCCCGCCTGCCGTTATCACCGACATCCCCACGCCTCCCCCTCCCCGCGTCCCGGAGGTACGCCTATCCTCTAGCCTGCCGTCTCAACCCCGGGCGCGGGTGACGGCTTCCGATACATCAGCGCCAACACAAACCCCAGCGCCAACAACCCCGCCGCCACCACCAGCGCCGACGAATATTCACTCGTTGCCTTCTGTACGCAGTCCATCACCGTCGGCCCCGCGATCCCCGCGACGCCCCACGCCAGCAGCACCTTCCCGTAGACTTCCCCCATGCACCGCGTGCCGAACGTGTCCGCCGTAAACGCCGGCATCGAGCCAAACCCGCCGCCATAGCATAGCAGTATGTAGCTGCAGATCAGCGTGAACCCCGCAAAGCTCGTAACATGCGGCAGCAGCAGGAACAGTGGTATCTGTGTGCCTACGATCAGCAGAAAGGTGCGTTGGCGTCCGATCCAGTCCGACACGCACGCCCACACGATCCGTCCCAATCCATTGGCCAACGCCGTCACCAGCAGGATGGTCCCCACTGGTCCTGGCCCTATGTTCCCTAGCTGCTGCTCCGCAAACGGCGCCAGGTTGCTGATCAGCATCAGCCCCGCCGTCACGTTGATGAACATCAGACCCCACAGCAGGTAGAACTGGTACATCCCCAGCACTGCGTGCAGGTCGCAGTCCGCCCCGTCCTCCGTCACCTTCCGGGCCGACTTCGACGACACCGGCGGTTGCCACCCCTGCGGCGGATTGTCAAGCTTCTGCGTCGCAATCAGCAACCCCACCAGCAGCACCCCGCCTGACAGCAGGAACGTCTTCGCAATGCCCAACTCGGGCAGCACCAGCGGCACCAGCTTGCCCATCACCGCCGCCCCCAGCCCAAACCCCATCACTGCCAGGCCTGTGACCATCCCGCGCCGGTCAGGAAACCACCGGACCAGCACCGCTATCGGCGTGATATACGCCAGCCCGTTCCCGATGCCGCCCATGACCCCATAGCCGATCCACAGCAGCCACAGACTCCCCGCCCGGTCGGCCAGCCCCGCGCACAGCGTCCCCAGCCCAAACAGCACCGCCCCCAGCGTCGCCACCTTGCGGCTCCCCGCCTTGTCCACGAGCTTCCCGCCGCAGGCCGCCGAAATCCCAATGAAGAGGATCACCAGCGTGAACGCCGCCCCCACCTGCGGCCCCGTCCATCCCTGAGCGGCATGCGCCGCGAGCAGCGGCTTCTTGAACGCGCTCCACGCATAGACCGTGCCCAGCATCATCTGCACGGCCACACCCGCAGCAGCCACCGGCCAACGTTTGGTCAGAACTGGTCCTGGGATATTAACAGCAAGCATACGCGTCCTTCGCCGCTATGGTAGTAGCTGCGCCGCTGTTCCCCGTTCCCCTCCGACTGTTTTCTGTTCTCCGTTTTCTGTTTTCGCCGTTTCCTCCCCTACCCCAGCCCCAGCACCTGGCGCAACACCGGCTCCAATCCCTCCGCCATCCCCACGAAACCCAGGTCATTCGGATGCGACGCATCCACCAACCCATCGCGGTCGTCCGGCCCCAGCAAATCAAACCCCTCGACCAGATGCAGGTTCCCGTCGCCCCGCTCGATCCTCTCCCCTACCACCCGCCGCACAACGTCTCGCATCTCCGCATTCTTGCCATTGCCTCCCCAGACCTCGCTCATCGAGAAGATCGGGGTGATGCACACAATCGGCGTCTCAGGATATTTGTTCCTGATCGTCTGGAGGAACGGATCGTACCGCTCGCAGAACTCATCCAGTGTAGGGCAGTTCTGCGCCCAGTCCATCACAAAGCACGAGGCGTCAATCTCTGCCACCGCCTGCGCCAGCGCCGGCTCCCCGCGCCCCGCCCCGGAGAACCCCAGGTTCACGAAGTCCACGTTCAGCTTTCGGCCCACTATCGCCTGGTAAGCCATCCCCGCCCGCGTCGCACACCCGCCCTGTGTGATCGAGGACCCGTAGTACACCACGGGCTTATCCACGGCAAACGGCGCCGCCGGCTCAATCGTCGCTCCCTCGTCAAACCCCAGCGCCATGAGCTCAATCGGCGCATACAGCCCCAGGTACAGGCAGTACTCCCGCCGCTGCCGGGGCATGTTCTCGAAGAAGGGCTCGCAGAAGTCCTGGCTCATCGTCGTCGGCATAATCGGCCGCCAGTACTCCCCGTCCACCCAGCAATCCACCCCAACCTGCCCCGTCCTGGGCATGTTGTTCATGTAGTTCAGCCCCCCAAACCGCGCTCGCAGCCCCAGCGACCCAGTGTCGCTCGCAAACCTCAGCCGCCCGCCGCTCGTGTGCTGCGCCAGCCCCCATACGCTCGCCGGCACTGCGTCCTTCATCCGCGCCGGCAGCCGCCGCAGATACCCCGCATCCTCCCGCCACCAGTAAAGCCCGTTGACTTCGATACGCTCATCAGGAAACGGTAGCCAATTCACAGTTCGTCCTCCGTAGTAAGCGGATGGGGATATGCATACGGCACATAGTTCGGCAGCGGCTTGGTGAAATAGTCGCGATCAAGCTGAATGTGTGCCGCCGACCGGGCCGGGATCACCGGTTCCGCCAACGCCCCATTCAGCGTATTCTCCCAGCACCACATGTTCCCGATCTGCTCTGGGATCGGATATGGCCTCGTCCAATCCAGCTTCGCGTCAAAGTCCAGCGTCAACGTGATGCCGAGACGGTAGTCACGCATCGTATTGCGGAACACGACGCCGCCCCCTCCGCGCAGCACCATCGCCGTCGAGCCCCCCACCGGCTTCTCAATCAGATTGTCATAGACCTCGATCCACTGCGTCCCATGCGCCGATCCGTACCCCGGCCCATGGCAGTCCACGGCCTGGCTATTGTCATTCCCATGCACATGATTGTGCCGGAAGACATACCGAGCCCCCGCATTCGAGGCCACCGCATGACGCGACCCGATGAACTCACAGTCCTCGATGAACACCGAGTCCGCGCTCCCCGGCACCAAATCCTCCCGCCACTGCCCCGTCCCCATCACCACCACGCCATAGCCCACGTTGTTGATCGTCTTCTTGAAGTTGTTCACAAACAGACAGTGGTCCACCACACCCCGGCACAAGCCCCTCACACCGATCCCCGCCATCCCAAACCGCTCGATCCGGCAGCCGGTCACACGAAAGTCGGTCACATTGCTCAGACTGATGCCGGTATCCCACCCATTCGACGCCGGGTCAAGGAATCCCACCAAATTGAGCCCCGAAATCCGCACCGGCTTCCCATTCGCCCCATCGGCGGCAATGATCACGCCGCTCTTCATCATATCCGTCCCCGGCCCGCGAAACAGCTTAGTCTTCTCCGCCCCCGCCCCCACCAGTCGCACTCCTCCCGGCAGCTTCACCGTCCCAATCGCCTCCGCCTCACCAGCCGGCACCCGCACCGTTCCCCCATCCGCCAAACTGTTCACCGCCGCCTGAATGTCCGCCACCGAGCAACTGGCCGCCGTTACCTCAGCCGCCATCACAGCGCCCCCTGCACAGACCAATATCAATATGATTGCGATACGCCATTGCAACATCAAAACACCTTCAACGAACCCAGCAGGGCGGGCCCTCGCCCGCCCTACTGGTCTGTACGCTCTCTCACGCCGTTGTTCCCGACGTTCCCGCCTTTCCTGTTCCCGCCTCACCAGTTCCCGCCGTTACTCGATATTCGCCTTCATCCACGCCAGACACTTCCGGTAACCCACGCCGTCGCCTTCCTTGCCCTCATACTCGGCGATCCACGGGCCGTTGTAACCGGCCTTCTTGGCCTCGGCGACTGCCTTCTTCAGGTTGATCTCGCCCTCGCCCAGAGCCTGGCCCTTATACTGCTCGCGCCAGCCGAAGCCGTCCTTCATGTGCGTGCTCAGGACGAACGGCGCGATGTCCTCGTAGTACTTGTCGATGTCCACGAGGTCGTTGCCATACCAGCGCAGGTTCATGGTATCGAGGTTGGTGCCAATGGTCTTCGGCATGTTGACCGCGCGCAGGGTGTCCAGCATGACCTTCATGTTGTTGCTGACGATGCCGTGGTTGTCGACAGCCAGCTTCGCGCCCATCGGCTCTGCCCACTCGGCGCAGCGCTTGAGGCATTCGGTCATGGCCTCGGCCCAGCGGTCCATCGGAACGCTGTCCTTGGGCTGGCCGCCCTCGGTCCGGAGGATCTTGCAGCCGATGATCTCGATGACCTTGGCGAAGCGCTTGGCGCGCGCCACCTGGTATTCGACATCCTCGGCGGCGAGCACGACGAAGTCATTGTGCAGCGAGACCGTGGCGGCCTCAATGTTGTACTTCTCAAGCAGCTTCGCAACGCCCTCGGCGACCTTCTCAGGCTTCTCCTCACCCTTCGGCCAGACGTCCGGGCACTGCAACTCGGTGCAGTCAAAGCCGGACTCAGAGGCCCAGGCCAGGAACTCTTCCAGATTTGCGCCGGGTGCATTGTAGTGGATCACGCCATACTTCATCTCAAACGGTCCCCTTTCAGGACATCATGGTCAAGTGTGCGGATCTGTTGGGGCAATCCCACAAGCAAACCGCTGAAGCCCCCCTATTCTCCTCCCCTCCGCATCTACCTTCCTCACCTTCGCAAGTTACCTCTCCGCGTGCGGCCACCCCTGCCCACTCTGGCCTAGCCGTAGGTGCGCGGACGTCTCGCCCGCTCCGGCCGTCATCCATGACAAGTCTCGCATCCCCCAACCCGCGTAGTGCGGGCGTCTCGCCCGCTCGGGCCGTCATCCATGACAAGTCTCGCATCCCCAACCCCGCGTAGTGCGGGCGTCTAGCCCGCTCCGGCCGTCATCCATGACACGTCTCGCATCCCAGACCCCGCGTAGTGCGGGCGTCTCGCCCGCTCGGGCCGTCATCCATGACAAGTCTCGCATCCCCAACCCCGCGTGGTGCGGGCGTCTCGCCCGCTCGCCATGCAGGTAATCCCTCACCCGCACCGAATACCTCTCCAGTTGCACTTCTGAACCTGAACCCTGAATCCTGAACCCTGGAACCTGACCACCATGAAACCCAGCCTCTGGACCACTATGCTCTGGCCGACCACACCGATTGAAGCCCTCGAGGGCCTCGCCCCCCTCGGCTGGCAGGCCTTCGAACTCTCCTGCGAGCACCTTGCCATGCTCGAATACGGCGGCGACGACGCTCTCTCCCAATACGTCGCCACCCGCGACCGCCTCGGCGTAGACATCCCGCAGGCCCACAGCACCATCACCGCCGACGTCGCTTCTCTCGACCCGAACCGCCGCGCCGCCGACCTCGCCCTGATCCACCGCGACATCGACACTTGCGCTCAGCTTGGCATCAAGAACATAGTCATCCACCCCGGCGGCTGGTACGACCAGGCCTCGAGTCGGGCTGACATTGACGAGATGGACCGCCTGCGCCTCAAGGCCTTCGCCGAACTCGCTGCCCACTGCGAGCGCGTCGGCACCCGCATGGCCATCGAAAACATGGCGGACAATGGAGCAGGCTTCTGGGGCGGCCGCCGCTTTGGCAGCATCGTCGAGGAGATCCTCGGCCTCATCGAGCAGATCGGCTCCCCGGCCCTCGGCGTCTGTCTCGACACCAGCCACGCCAATATTCAGCAACTCAACCAGCCCGCCGCCGTCCGCACCTGCGGCGACAAGCTCATCGCGCTGCACATCTCCGACAACGACACCAGCGGCGACCAGCACAAGTCCCCGGGCTACGGCAGCGTGGACTTTCCAGGCATCGTCAAAGCCCTCCGCGAGATCGACTTCCAGTTCAACTTCAACCTGGAGATCCCGGGCGAAACCCGCGGCAGCGCCCGCCCGATAGTGGAACTACGAGCCAGGTACGCCTTCGGCGTCTGCAACCACCTTCTCGCCTAGCGGCGGAGCCAACTCATCCGTAGGGGCGGACCGTGGTCCGCCCACCTGTTCGCGTAGTGCGGGCGTCTCGCCCTCCACGCGTAGTGCGGGCGTCTCACACTCCACGCGTAGTGCGGGCGTCTCGCCCGCTCTGCCTGTAGGGCGTAGCGACGTCTGCGTCGCGGGGGGCTCGTACCCCGCCGGGCGCTATCACCGACCAACAATCGCGCCAACCGCTCACTGAACAAACACACCTGTACGAGCGATCACCGATCGCGACTGGTCACCGACAACCAATCATCCGCGACACCGGCCGTATGGCGCATATTCGCGGTTACTTCTTCCGCGAACAGGATTTCTGAGGCCCGGTGGCGAAACATGCTCTGACCTTGAACCATTGCCGAACAAAGAGGATCACGATGAAGGACAAAAGAGTGCTTGTTGTTGATGACGAGATCGCTATCGCCAAGCTGGTCTCGCTGGTCGTTGCCGAGACTGGAGCCCAGGTGGACACTGCCTCAAATGGCGCCGAAGCCCTCCAGAAGATCGGCAAGAACAGGCCCGACCTCCTCATCGTAGACCTCATCATGCCCGTGATGACCGGCGAGGAACTCATCCAGGAGATTCAGGGCAGTCCCGAGACCCAGGATATCAAAATCATCCTGCTCACCACCCGCCAAAGCGCCCGAGGTTACCGCAAGGACGCCTTCCCGCTGATCTCCAAGCCTTTCGAACCCTCAGCAGTTAAGGATCTCGTCAAGCAGGTGCTCGAGGTCGAGTAGACGCCCCGACACCTCATCCTCGTAGGACGGGCGTCTCGCCCGTCATCAACGCCATCTTAGAACCATACATATTACCATGCCCAAAAAAGTCCTTGTCGTAGAAGACGAACGCAATATTGCCACCCTTCTGGCCAAAATCGTCGAGAGTTGTGGCGTCGAGGTTGAGGTAGCCCACGACGGCCTCGCCGCCCTCACCAGCCTCCGCAAAGGCAAACCCGACCTCATGCTCCTCGACCTCATCATGCCCATCATGAGCGGCGAGGAAGTCCTCGACGAGGTCCAGTCAGACGACGATCTGCGCGACTTGCCGATCATCCTCGTGACCACCCGCAGCGTGGCCCAGGGCGCCGCCGCCAAGTACAAGCTGCTCCAAAAGCCCTTCTCACCAACCGAAGTCCGCGACGCCGTCAAACAGGCTCTCGACCTGTAGCCCCACCATTTCGTTGTCGCGCCGCTTCTCGATCTCAAGCCCGACCTTCGTGTCGGGCTCCGAGCGGTCGTAAGCTACGACGCTCGCGAAGGGACACTCGCCCATGAACCTCGACCGCCTCTCCTCCTGCACCTACCCGGTCCGCGAGCGCGCCGTCGCCGACGCCCTTCAGGTCATGCTGGACGCCGGAGTACGCAAGGTGGACCTCTGGGGCAACGTCCCCCACTTCTCCATCATGTCAGTCTCCTGCAACCTCGACGACCTGCTCGCCACCGCCGAGGGCAAGGGCATGACCATCGCCAACCTCGGCAGCTACCCCGGCCGAGGCTTTGCCAGCCCCAACCCCCTCGTCCGCAAGGCCGAGGTCGAGGCCCTCAAAACCACCCTCTACGCCGCCAAAGCCCTCGGCGCCCGCAGCATCCGCGTACTCCCCGGCCAGGGCGAAGACCCGGCCATGATTCCCCAGCTTGCCGAAGGATTTTCGGCCGCCACTGAACTGGCCGCCGAATTGCAGGTCTACATGGGTATGGAGAATCACGCCGGCAGCATCGCCGGCAACCCGGAAGACGTCAGGCGCCTGTGCGAGGCCGTCGGCTCGCCTTATTTCGGCATCCTGTACGAGCCCGCCAACCTCATGCACGGCGGCGTCGACTACAAGGAAGCCTTCCACGTCTTCCACCAGCACATCGTCCACATTCACGTGAAAGATGGCGCTACCGACGACAAGGGCTTCCAGCGCACCCATCTCGGCGAGGGTGAGATCGACTACCGCTGGGTCATCGCCAGCATGGAAGAGCTCGGCTACACCGGAGACTATGCTCTCGAGTACGAAATCTGCGACCTCGAAGCCATCGAAACCGGCCTGCCGCGCTGGGTCGAGTACTTCACATCCCTCTAAAAACACAGTAGGGCAGGCGGCTCGCCTGCCCCGCTACCCGTGGCAGCTCGGCCCGGTGTCTCACGGTGCCGTACAAGCGGCAACCTTGCCGCGTCTCAAAGGCCGTACGAGGGCATCTTTGCCGCGTCTCAAAGGCCGTACGAGCGGCATCCTGCCGCGAGATTTCGCCAATAGAGCCCGGCTTCCAGCCGGGCGGCCAAACGCCAACCAACACCTCCCATCGACTCGGCACTGAAAACGCCTCCGAGGGGTGACCACAAATGGCCAAGACCTGCCCACACTGCGGTGAAGAGAGCGACCGCGACGACCTCTGTACCTGGTGCAACAAGTCAATCGCCCCGGCAAAGCCTGCCGCCCAACCGGCCGCTCAGCCTGGCGGCCAGCCATCGGCCTCTGCTGCCCCGGCCAAGCCCACGCCCGCCCATCGCCACACTGCTCAACCCGCATCGTCCTCAGTGCCCGTCTGGGCCTACTTCGCCGGCCTTGCCGTACTCGTCGTGCTCTTCGCTGGCATCTCCATGTTCATGCAGGCCAGCAAAGCCGCCGGTCCCCCACCCAAACCTGCTGACTGGAAGAGCGCCAAGAGCATGACCAAGCTCTTCTCGCTCGAGGTCCCCTCCAACTGGAAGTTCACCACTGCCGGCTCCTCGGCATCCTACGAGCAGATCGACGTGCGCGGCGGCAAGCTCTACCGCGTCAACGTGGACGGCACTGGCAGCAAGGGCGCCATGGGGGACATCGCCGGTGCCGCCGCCCGTGTCAGCGGCGCCGACTCCGGCTCTGATATCTCAAAACGCTCCGAGGGCCGCCTGCACAGCACTCTCGGTGCAGCCGCGCAAAAGAAGGACCCGACTTACCACGAAGACGGCAACATGCAGGCCTGCCACGTCGCTGGCATGCCAGCCGCCTACTCGGAATACACCGCAACGAGGAAAGTTGCCGGCTTTGGCGTCAAGGTCAAGGGCTGGCGCATGAGTTGTTCGGGCGGCGATTTTGGCTACGATATCCGCGCGGAGGCCCCTGAGAAGCACTGGAAGGAATTCGAGCCCATCGCCAAGCGCATCTTAGGCAGCCTCACGATGAACCAGCAATAAAAGTGGAACATCCTGGCGACACGAAAGGTGTTATAATGCGGGCTTTCACTTGACCTACCGTTCGGCGGGGCCTCCCCCGCCTTGGCTTACAGGAGCTGATCGCGTGAAACTGGGTTGCACAACCCTTCTCTATGGCGGCTATGATCTCGATACCGCCATCGAAGGTCTCAAGACTGCTGGCTTTGAGGCCGTTGAACTCGCGGCCATCCCCGGCATGGGCGAACACTTCAAGGGTGGCCAGCCCGCCTCCGACTATGCTGAAATTCGGGCCAGGCTCGACGAGGCCGGTCTCTATCTCGAGTCTGTCGGCTGCAGCGGCGCCCTCGGCACCGATCGCTTCGTGCCCCTGATGCAAGCCGCCGCCGCTCTCGGCGCCCCCTACATGACCCTCGGCACCGGGGGTCTCTCCGATGACGAGCAGGCCTGGAAGCAGATGATGGACCTCACGCGCAGCGCCCTGCCGGTCTGCGAGAGCACCGGCGTCAAGCTCTCCGTCAAGCCCCACGTCCGCGCCGCCGTCTACAGCATCGCCACCGCCACCCGCTTCATGAATGAGCTACAGAGCGAGTGGGTTGGTCTGAACATCGACAACACCCATCTCCAGCGCGTCGGAGACGACCCCATTGCCGCCATTTCCGCGCTCAAGCAGTGGATCTTCACCGCCCGCATTCGCGACTATGATTCCGACGACTACGGCATCGGCCCGATCGAGAACCAGATTCCCGGCAAGGGCCGCGCCGACGTCCGCGGCTACCTGCAGGCTCTGTCCACCGTCCCTGGCCTGGAATACGTAGTAGTGGAAATGGTCGGCGCCAAAGAGCTCGAGCTCAAAGAGATCCAGCGTATCATAGGCGAAACAATCATCGCCCTGAAGAGCTACCAATAAGGGGAGCAGGGCATCAGCCCGGCAGCGGAAATGGGGACTGACCCCGATTTCGCTCACCAGATCTGATCACCCCACCAGAGCTCCATGCGAAATCGGGGTCTGCTCTGGAAAATGGGGGCTGCGGTGGTGACGGGCCGTTTGGAGCGCGAAGCGACGTCCGCGTTGCAGGGCATCCTTGCCCGCTCGGATGTCCGCCACTCTTCATCGTTCAGGGTGACGCAAAAGCGTCATGCACGACTGTCCCGATTTCCACCCTGGCCCAGCCCGACAACCTGCCGTGTAGACTGTGGGAGGGGGCACTGACCCCGACTTCCGCCGCCCGCGCGTCACACACGACCCTGAGGACCCGATGCGACCATTTGGAACTGCCGAAACCAACAGCCTCCGCAACGTGATGGCTTTCACTGTACTGTCTCACGTTCTGGACCTCATCACCACCCAATGGCGTGATCCCGGCCTGAACCACGAGGCCAACCCCTTCTACCAGTTCGTAGAGCATTTCGGCTACACCGGCTGGCCCTGGCTGGTCAGCACCAAGGTCGTCGTAGTCGGCGCCCTCGGTCTCGCCTACTGGTGGTATCTCGGCGTTCGCCACGGGTACCTGCCGCCCAAGATCGTGCGCTCCCCGCGCTCGCTCATCTGGAACGGCATGTGGGACGGCAAGCCCTACCCCAAATCCCTGTGGGGCCGTCTCTTCAACCGCCGCAAGCTCTCCTTCCTCGGCATGGTACTCGCCGGTTTCGCCCTTCCCGGCAGCGGCGCCGCGGCTCTCTTCATCTCCCTGGACAACGCCGCCGTAGCCCTCGGCCGCGCCATTCCCATCCAGCTCGCCGGCTACTTTCTCCTCGGCACCGTAGGCATAGTCGCCGTCTGGTTCTACTGGGCCTACTGGCACTACTACAAAACCCAGGTCCGAGCCGGCCTCATCCCCCCGGAATAATACCGAACGGGCCATTTCGCCAGTAGGGCGGGCGGCTCGCCCGCCTCGGGGTGCCTACTGGTTTGGCTTAGCGCCGATGGATGAAACCCCTCGCACCGCCCCCATCCTCCCCTCTGACCCCAACGGGGTCACCGACCATAGCCAGGGGTGAAACCCCTCGCACCGCCCCCATCCTCCCCCATGACCACAACGGGGTCACCGACTATAGCCAGGGGTGAAACCCCTGGTACCGGCCCCGCCCACCCCTCGGACCCCAACGGGGTCACCCGCCGTTCCTTTCCTCCCCGCCCTTGCAGGTCCCGCTGCCACCTCCGCCCAAACTATCCCCCATCACCCCGCAAACCGATCGCAGGTGCCACCAAATGCCCATCCGCCTCTGCCTGCTCGCGACACTTCTCACCCTCCCCGCCTTCGCCGCGCCGCTCACCCTCGAATCCCCGCAGACCTTCCCGGACGTCTCCGTCCCCCAGGGCCAGCAGCTTGACGTCACCTTGCCCGCCCTCCCCGCGCGCCCCGGCAAGATCACCATCCTGAGCTTCCGCGCCGTCATCGCCACCGCGGGCCCCGGCGGCTGCAACTACAACCTCATCCTGCAGGTCAATGGCCTACCCACCAGCCGCTTCACCAGCGCCGGCACCGAGCGCCTGGTCGGCCGCTCCGCCGCCCTCGAGCTCACCTCCGGCGGCCAGGGCTTCCCGGTCTTCAGTGGCGAAAAGCTCATGGTGATGTTCGCCAAAGACGCCGCTCAGGGTGACGCCTCCGCTCGCGACAACCTCGGCGCCACGTTCAACCTCGATATCACCGACCTCGCCCGCGGTGTGGATGGCAACACCCTCACCTTCCACAACATCCTCCCCGGCACAATGGCCCCTGGTTTCGGCCACCTGCCCATCACGAACCTCACCGTCGGCTATCTGGACAAGTCCAACCTCCCCAAAATCCCGACCATGGCCCCCAAACGGGGGAAGATCGCGCAATGCACCCAGAAGGGCCCCTTCCAGATCCGCCAGGGCAAGGCGGGTGGCTTCTCTCTCTCCCTGGGGGACCAGGAACTCCTGCTCGAAACCGCCCTCGGCATGCAGACCACCACTCCCGCCGCTCTCGCCGCGGATGACACCGCCCCGGCCACCGTCGTCAAGCTCTCCCCGCTGCCCGACAAGCGCCTCGGCCTCATCACCGACTGGCCCGGCCTCCGCCTGCAGCGCACCTTCGACGTTCAGGCCTCCCTTGTCGTCTGCCACGACCGCTGGACCAACACCGGCGACGCTCCCCGGGGCGTCCCCTTCCGCTACCGTTTCTTCCTGCGCGACAAGTCCACGCAATTCTACGTGGGCGGCTCCACCGACAATACCGCCCTCGTCTCATCCGCCTCGAACCCCACGCTCTTCCTCCACGCCACCGGCGACACCAACGGCTTCGGCATCACCGCCGAAAACGACTGGCTCCGCCTGCTCGCGGGCTTCCGCGGCGCCTCTGATCTCGGCGAGATCTACAGCCACTGGCTCTGCCTGCAGCCCGGCAAGAGCATCGACTTCGACTTCTCCATCGCCCCCGTCACCGACCATGGCGGCTACTGGTCCTTCCTCAACGCCCTGCGCCGGCGCTGGGATGTCAACAAGACCACCATGCCCGCCCCCATGTTCTGGGGCTTCGCCCGCCCCGCAGTCGCCACGCCCGATACTATCAAGCAGGCCCTCGCCCACCTCGGCAACATCATCGTCTGCATCGGCCCCTGGCAGCGTCTCGAACCCGACGCCCGCGTCGTCACCGCCGGGCTCTACCCCAAGCTTCCGCCCGACGCCCCGCGCGCGCCGGGCCTCACCCCCGACCTCGACGTGGACGCCTTCCTGACCTTCAAGCATCGCGAGCCCTACTGGCAGCAGGTCAAGGAACTCACCGCCCTGATCCACCAGAATGCCCCGCAGGCCAGGGTCATCGAGATGATCCACCCCTCGATGGAGACCATCTACAAGCCCCTGCAGGACAAGTGGCCGATCGCTCCCGACGCCATCAAGCGCCCTGACGGCACCACCTTCGAAGAGGCCCACTACAGCCGCGCCTGGCTGGGCGACATGACCCAGAAGGACTGGGGCGTGCTCTACTACTCCCCCCACGACGGCGGCCCCGAGCTCAAGGCCATCCTCGACGGCATGCGCCGCGGCATGGACGACTGCAAGCTCGACGGCATCTACTCCGACGAATTCTCCTGGGCCTTCGCCCGGGGCTACAGCCGCTATGACTACAGCCGTCAGGACGGCTACTCCGCCGACCTCGACGACAACGGCAACGTCGTCCGCCAAAAGTGCGACAACGCCATCGTCACCGAGCCTTCCCAGCTACAGATCACCGGCGAGGTCCTCAAGCGCGGCAAGTTCTTCCTCGGCAACGGCGGCAACGTCCTCAGCAGCACCTTCCGCCTCCCCATCCACCGCTTCATCGAGGGTGGCAATGGCCCCGGCCAGATGCCCCAGGGCCACCTCTCCGCCGTCCCCCTGATCCTCGGCAACTTCGGCGACGAGAAGACCCTCAAGGGCGTCTTCAACGCCGTCAAGCAATGCCTCGCCCAGGGCTGCCTCTACTCCCCCATGGCCGTCAACCTCCTCCTCGAGGGCAGCGACAACTTCGTCTGCAAGCAATACCCGATCACGATTGAACGTCTCGGCCCCGGCTACGTCATCGGCAAAGAGCGCCTCCTCACCACCGTCACCCGCAGCTTCGACTGGCCCACAGCAGGCGGCAAGCTCAAGCTCTACCGCTACAACAGCGAAGGCACCCGCATCGACGCCGAAGCCGAAGTGACAATCACCAGGGGCCAGCAACTTTCCCTCACCGTCCCCGAAGGTGGTCTGGTAATCGCCGAGAAACAATAGCCTTGTTAGCGTGGCAGGCACACTCCGTGTGCCGGAACTTGCCTCGCAACCTCCGCGTGCGGAGCATGTCGTACGAGCGGCTTCCAGCCGCGAGCTGACGCCACAGAGAGCCCGGCTTCCAGCCGGGCGAGCCACCGCACCCAACGCCGCTGCCTTGATTCCGTCCGACTGTTTTCCGTCTTCTGTTTTCTGTTTTCGCCGTCAAAACCACCAAGAGGTCTCTCCAAAATGTCAAAACTCGGTATCGGTGTACTAGGCTGGGCTCACGGCCACGTCGGCAGCTATGCCGGCCTCATCAAAGACTTTGACGACGCACAGCTCATCATGGCCTGGGACCACGACCAGGCCCGCGGCCAGCGCTCCGCCGAACAGTTCGGCGGCGGCTATTCCCCCGACCCGTCCGACGTTCTCGACAACCCCGACATTCAACTGGTCATCATCGGCGCCGAAACCAACCGCCACCCCGACCTCTGCGTCGCCGCGGCCAATGCCGGCAAGGACATCATCCTCCAAAAGCCCATGGCCCTCTCCTCCGAGGCCTGCGACGACATCATCGCCGCCGTCGAAAAGAACGGCGTCTTCTTCTCCCTCGCCTTCCAGATGCGCTACGACCCCTGCAACCTCAAGATGAAGCAGATGTGCGACGACGGCAAGCTCGGCAAGGTCGGCATCGTCCGCCGCCGCCACTGCCTCAATCTGCTCTTCAACGAAGCCTTCGCCACCGGCCCCAGTTCCTGGCACATTGACCCCGTCCAGAACATGGGCATGTTCATGGACGACGCCTCCCACGCCACCGACTGGCTCTACTGGATGCTCGGCGAGCCAGTCAGCGTCATGGCCGAAATCGACAACGTCCTCAGCACCTGCGCCCCCGACGACACCGGCCTCGCCCTGTACCGCTTCAAGAACGGCGAGTTCGGCTACGTACTCAACAGCTCGGTGGTCTGGGCCAGCGAAAGCACCTCGGAGATCTACGGCGACCAGGGCGTCCTCATCGAGAACTACGGCGACGGTCCCTCCACCGCCATCCTGCCGCCCAACCCGATCCACCTGAAGTACTACGACGCCAACAACAAGGACGCGGGCTGGCAGGACCTGCAGCAGACGATCCCGCCCGGCCACGGCTGGCGCATCCAGAACGTCATCCGCAACATCCTGGACGAGTACAAGCAGGGCAAAATCCAGGTCTCAGCCCGCGACGGCAAGATCAGCACCGAAATGATCCTCGGCGCCTACCAATCCGCCACCGAAGGCTGCCGGGTAGCCCTGCCCCTAACATAGCGCGCCTACCGCGCCCGCTCCGGCTGTAGGGCATAGCGACGTCTGCGTCGCAGGGGGCTCGGCCTCGGGCTGTAGGGCGTAGCGACGTCTGCGTCGCAGGGGGCTCGTACCCCGCCGGCCGTTGTCACCGACAAACCCTAGCCCTGCCATCTCTCTCCCCTCTCCCTGAGACCGTCGCCTCCGGTCTCATGGAGAGGGGCCCGGGGTGAGGGATCACCCTTACGCCATGCCCGACCTCGCCAACCTCGCCAACAAGCTCACCCACGCCCGCTTCCTCCAATACCTCGGGCCCGGCTTCATCGTGACCGTCGGCTTCGTGGATCCCGGCAACTTCGCCACCAACGCCCAGGGCGGCGCCGAGTTCGGCTACCGCCTCCTCTGGGTCATCACCCTCAGCACCCTGATGCTGATCCTCCTGCAGCACATGGCCGCCCACGTCGGCATCCAGACCGGCCGCTGCATTCCCGAGGCGATCGCCACCCACTTCCGCCCCTTCCCCCGCGCGGTCATCGGCGTTACCGCCATGCTCGCCTGTGTCGCCACCGCTCTCGCGGAAATCCTCGGCGCCGCCATCGGCCTGCAGCTTCTCTTCCACCTCCCGCTCCTCGTCGGCGCCCTCATCGCGGGCGCCTTCGTCGTCGTCATGATCTGGAGCCAGCAGTACCACCGCCTCGAACACCTCATCATCGGCTTCGTCTCGATCATCGGCTTTTGCTACCTGGTCGAGATCATCATCGTCAAGCCCGACCTTCCCGCCGCCGCCCTCGCCGCCGTCTACCCCTCCCTCGACTCCAAGAGCATCCTCGTCGCCATGGCCATGCTCGGCGCAGTCGTCATGCCACACAACATCTTCCTGCACTCGGAGGTCATCCAGAGCCGCGACTGGAGCGCCAAGGACGAGAAAGAGCGCGAGAAGCTCCTCCGCTACGAGTTCGTGGACACCCTCCTCGCCATGGGCGTCGGCTGGCTCATCAACGGGGCAATGGTCATCGTCGCCGCCGCCGTCTTCTTCCCAAACGCCGTCCCCGGCAACCTCAACGACGTCGCCCGCACCCTGGAGCCACTGGCCGGCCCTCTCGCCGCTCTACTCTTCGGCATCGCCCTGCTCTGCAGTGGCTTCTCCTCCTCCATCACCGTCGGCATGGCTGGCGGCACCATCTTCACCGGCTTCCTCAAGAAATCCACCGACCTGCGCAACCCCTGGTTCCGCCTCGGTGTGACAATCACCCTAATCCCCGCTCTCCTCATCATCCTGCTCGGCTTCGACCCGCTCAAAGTCCTAATCATCAGCCAGGCCACCCTCAGCATCCAGTTGCCCTTCACCATCATCCCCCTCTACCTGCTCACCCGCAGCGAAAAGGTCATGGGCCGCTTCCGCAACACCTGGCGCGAGAACACCCTGATGCTCATCACGGCCATCATAGTCATCGGCCTGAACCTCCTCCTCCTCTACCAGACCTTCGGCGGCCAGTTCTAACTCTGTAGCCGTTGCCTTTGCCTCCGCCGTGTGGAGCGCGAAGCGACGTCTGCGTCGCAGGGCATCCCTGCCCGCAGCCGTTGCCGCGTCGTTGCCGCGTCGTTGCCGCGTCGTTGCCGTTGGAGGGGCCGAGCTTCAGCCGGCCCGCCGTTATCACCGACCAACCTTCGTCTCCAGAAATGGACGGGCCGAATGCGCTGTCTCACCGCGCATCCGGCCCAGCCGTCATCACCGACTACCCTTCCCGCCCCGCGAGCCACCTCACCACCACCTCATTCGTCTCCTCCGCACACTCCAAATTGCAAAAATGCCCGGCCCCCTCCAACACCACGACTTCAACCTTACCCCGCACGCGATCCAGCAGCAAATCCCCCTTCAACCTCTCCCCCTC
>JBDKRC010000197.1:0-6381 GCA_039683575.1 Armatimonadia bacterium
TGTAGGGCGGGGGCTCGTACCCCGCCGGCCGTTATCAGCGACTACCGTTGCGACGGGGTACGAGCCCCCGCCCTACAGCCCGATAACATCGAACGTTTCACTACGTGTTTGTCTGAAAGGAACCGAAAGATCATGTCCGAGAAACTTGCACTCCACGGCGGCACTCCTGTCATCACGAGCAAGCCCGCCGACTTCAGCACCTGGCCGATTGTGACCGAGGAAGATGAGAAGGCCGTCCTCGACGTGCTGCACGCCCGTAGCATGTCCGACTCGGCAATCACTTTTGAGCTCGAGAAGGAGTACGCCGAGTGGGAGGGCAGCAAGTATGCCCTCGCCTGCAACAACGGCACCTCGGCGATCCACTGCGCCATGTACGGCCTCGGTATCGGTCGCGGCGACGAGGTCATCACGCCGACCTGGACCTTCTGGGCTACTCATACGCAGCTTCTGAACCTTGGCGCCACTCCAGTCTTTTGCGACCTCGACCCGCGCACGCTCTGCCCCGATGCCGCTGACGTTGAGCGCCGCATCACGCCGAAGACCAAGGCCATCATCGTCGTACAGATGGCGGGCTATGCCGCCGATATGGATGCCTTCATGGACCTGTCCGAGCGCACCGGCGTACGGATCCTGGAAGACTACTCCCATTCCCACGCTTCTACCTGGAAGGGCCGCAAGGTCGGCAGCATCGGCCATGTCGGGGCCGCCTCGATCATGTCCGGCAAGCCGCTGGCGACCGGCGAGGGCGGCATGATGAACACCAATGACCAGGACATCTACGAGCGTGCGGTCATGTTCGGCCACGGCGACCACCATAAGTTCGTCGAGAATGCCGATTACATGCGCTTCTCGCCGCTGCCCTGGGGCGGCTACAAGTATCGGATGCACCAGATGACCTCGGCCATGGCCCGCGTGCAGCTCCGGCACTATGACGAGTACCGCGCGCCCGGCGTCAAGGCCATGGAGCGCTTCTTCTCGCAGGTCTGCAAGGTCCCCGGCGTGGGCTGCAACTACCCGCTGAACGACCCGAACGTGACCACCGGCGCTTCCTACTGGCAGATGCTCATTCTCGGCGATGAGATTGTCGGCCGGGTGCCGAACTCCATCATCGCCTCGGCCATCCGGGCTGAGGGCGCGCAGGCGGCGGCCGGCGGGTACTTCTGCCACCACCTGCACCCGTTCTGGAACGAGTGTGACGTGTATGGCGACGGCAAGCCGACTCGCATCGCCTTCTCCGACCGCGATGTCCGGCAGGGCGTCGGCGACTGCCCGAACGCCGAGAAGATCGTCCAGCACCTGATCCAGGTCCCGCGGATGATCCAGTACGACGAGCAGTATCTCGACCAACTCGCGGCGGCGTATACCAAGGTCTTCACCAACCTCGACCAGTTAGAGGGCATGACCAGCGACGAGGCCCTCGAACGGTCGCGGACGCTGGGCTTGTAGGCCCCGCTTGCCTCGCGCAGGCAGGGCGTCCGGTTCGGCTGGGACGCAGTATGGGTATTGACATGCAACATCATGGGTATATACTAGCTGGAATACATCGCCACGGACCCCACCTGTGGGGCCGCGTAATACGTTGCCAGGTCCTCTGGGGCCTGTAAGACATCGCCGGGGACTTCTTTATTGAAGTCCCCGCATTACTTCGTGGGGGCATCATGGCATACCGGGTCCGCTTGTTTGCGGATTTCTGGAATTACCAGCTTCAGTGGAACGATCGGGTAGCCGGACACCAAAGCTGCGACTGGCGCAGACTGCCTGAAGCCTTCGTTCGCTCAGCCCAACAACAGCTCGCGACAGCGGGTGTAGACGAGCCGCTACGCCTTGAGGAGACCAGGGTCTATGCATCCTACAATCCCTCCAGTCCCGGAGACACCGCTCTCCGCGGCTGGTTCCACAACTTCCTCGACCGCCAGCCGAGTTTTCGCGTCTTCACGATGGAGCGCAAGGACAAGCCTGCTCATATGTACTGCCGCAGTTGCCAGCACAACATTGCCACGTGCCCCAACTGCGGAAGCGCCCTCACTCGCAGCCGGGAAAAGGGCGTAGACACTGCAATAGTCACCGACCTGCTGTCACTGGCCTGGGAAGACGCCTACGATGTCGCAATTCTCATCTCCTCAGACGCGGACATGATTCCAGCCGTCCAGCGCGTTCAGGAGAAGGGCTTGAAGGTTATCAATGCCATGTGGGCACCACTTGGTAGTGACTTGGCCCGCGAATGCTGGGCATCATTTGACATAAACGGCATCTGTGACAGTCTCATCCGTCGGTGAGAACACTACTTGGCCTGAGCCTCCGTCACTTCTGGTAACCCGGAACCAACCATGGTAATCCTCCTGACCGGAGCTGCCGGCTTCCTTGGCCGGCAGCTTACCACCGCCCTCGAAACCGGGCACGAGCTGCGCCTGCTGGACAACGTGGACCCTGAGGAGGCCACTGTCTTTCAGGGCAGCGAAGGCCGCAAGCGCGTGCCGCTGCGGACGCAGTGGCCGTACGTTCGCGCCGACATTCTCGACGAGGAAGCCATGCTGGCTGCCTGCGAGGGCGTGGACGCCGTCATCCACCTCGCTGCCATCCCGACGGGCTACCCCGAGCAGGGCAAGGCCATCATGCAGGTCAATGCCGTTGGAACCTACGTGGTCCTCGACGCGGCCCGCAAGGCCGGGTGCCGGCGCTTCCTGTGCGCCTCCAGCATCAATGCCTTCGGCACCATCTATTGGCGGCTGAGCGGCAAGCCCGTGGTCTATGAGACAATGCCGCTGACGGAGGACTTCAAGACAGTCGAGGAAGACCCTTACAGCCTCAGCAAGCGCGTGAACGAGGAGACCTGCGCTGCCTTCAACCGCGCCTATGGGATCGTCACCGGTGCCTTCCGTTTCGCGGGAGTGTGGCATCAAGGGCTCTACGAAGAGCGCGCGGGCAAGCTTGAACCCACCACCGGCTGGCTCGACGATCTTTACAACTGGGTCCACGTCGAAGACGTCGCCAACGGGCTCAAGGCTGCGCTGGAGTGCCCGACGCTGCCCGGCTTTGGCGTCTATACTCTCGGCGCAGGCGACACTCGCGCGCCGGAGCCCACGATGGAGATCCTGCGCAAGTTCCGGCCGGACCTGGCCGATCGCGTGACCGAGCCACTGGAGGGGCGCGCCGCGCTCATGTCCATCCGCAAAGCCCGCGAGACCTTCGGCTACAGTCCGCAGTACACGCTCATGCCCTGACGCCCATCTGGCGATCTGAGGAATTCCCATGCCCTACCCGCAATTCGACCGCTCCCGCCTGGCCCTGCGCCCGCTGTCCGAGCGCGTCCATGATATGACCCTCGCCGATGTAATGCCGCTCGACGCCGGTGTTGCCCCGTGGGACAACCCCGACCTCGACCGGGTTGCAGAGGCGATCCTGCAGGCCCGCCGCGACGGGCGCCCCGTCATCTGGATGATGGGCGCGCATGTCATCAAGCAGGGGCTTTCGCGGTTTGTGGTGGACCTGCTGCGGCGCGGCGTGATCACGCACGTTTCGATGAACGGCGCCTGCACGATCCACGACTATGAACTCGCCCTCATTGGCGCGACCACCGAGTCGGTTGCCAATTACATCCGCAAGGGCGAATTCGGCCTCTGGACGGAAACTGGCCGCCTCAACGATGCCGCCCGCGCCGCTGCCGCTGAGGGGATTGGCCTGGGCGAAGCCGCCGGGCGCATGATCCGTGACCTGCAGCCCCCGCACCTCGACGTCAGCATCCTCGCCACCGCCCACGAGCTGCAGGTCCCCGCCACCGTCCATCTCGGCATCGGCTATGACATTACGCACGAGCACCCGAACTGCGACGGCGCGGCCCTCGGCGCGGCGTCCTACGCTGATTTCCTCGTGTTTGCCGAGACGGTGCGCTCGCTTGAGGGCGGCGTCTTCTTGAACCTCGGCAGCGCCGTCATGGGGCCGGAAGTGTACCTCAAGGCCCTCTCCATGGCCCGCAATGTCGCCAGGCAGGACGGGCTTGAAATTCGGCACTTCGTGACCGCCAACTTCGACCTGCATGACCTCGGCGCGAACTGCCACCGGCAGGCCCCGAAGTCGCATCCCATGTACTACTACCGCCCGTGGAAGACAATCCTCGTGCGCACTGTGGCCGACGGCGGCGAGAGTTACTACCTGCAGGCCGACCATCGCCAGAGCATCCCGAACCTGCACCGCAGGTTGCTTAGCGGGAGCCCGGCATGATCGTCTCCGACCGTTTTCTCGAAATCCTCGACGGCTTTCCGCGCGTGCGCCTGGCGATCATCGGCGACTTCTTCCTCGACAAGTACCTGGTCATCGACCCCGTCCTAACCGAGACCTCGCTCGAGACCGGGTTGGAGGCTTTGCAGGTCGTTTCCGTTCGGCAGAGCCCCGGAGCGGCCGGTACCGTCACCTCGAACCTCGCGGCGCTTCAAGTCGGTGCGCTCTACGCCGTGGGCGCCATTGGCGACGACGGGCACGGCTATGAGCTTCGCCAGGGGCTGCAACGCACCGGCGTGGACATGACCCACCTGCTCACTCTCGACGAGATCTTCACGCCGACCTATAGCAAGCCGATGGTGATACAGGAGGATGGGAGCGAGCGCGAAAGCAGCCGCGTGGATATTCGCAACCGGCGACCGCTGAGTGAGGCTGTCCAGGAGCGCCTCGTCGGCGAGCTTGCCGCCGTGCTGCCGGAAGTGGATGGCGTGATCATCGCCGATCAGGTCGAAGAGCCCCACCTTGGCGTTGTTACGCCCTTCGTCCGCGAGGCTCTCGCGGGCCTGGCGGCCGAGCATGCAGACAAGGTTTTCTTCGCGGACTCCCGCGCCAATATCGCGGAATTCCGCAACGTCATGATCAAGCCGAATGCGCGCGAAGCCGCGCTGGCCATGGGGATGGAGGAACCCTCTCCCGAACAACTTCGCGAGGCGGGGCAGGGCCTGGCCGCGCGCAATAATCGCCCGGTGTTCATCACCATGGGCCCCGAGGGCATGCTGGTCTGCACCTCCGACGACTGCACTGCCATTCCCGGCATCCCGGTCGAGGGTCCGCTGGACATCTGTGGCGCGGGCGATAGCGCCACGTCCGGCATCGTCTCCGCCCTCTGCGCCGGGGCCACGATCCAGGAGGCGGCGGTTTTCGGCAACCTCGTGGCCAGCATCACCATCCAGCAGGTAGGCACCACCGGCACCGCCTCCCCCACCGAGGTCCTGCAGCGGTATCTCGATACGTATGGGGACGTGGACTAGACGCTGGAGACCGCTCCCACGATGCGAGAAGTGTGCTGAGATAGCCCCTAACCTCACCTGAGGAGCGCCCTCATGCAGCCCGAGATTTACGACCTCGTCACCACCACCCCCAACAACCCCCGCAGTGGCGAGGGCGACATGGTGCTTCTTCGCGATGGCCGGCTGCTGTTCGCCTACGGCCACTTCACCGGCCAGAGCGACGACGCCCGCGCCAGCATCGTCAAACGCTACTCCGCCGATGACGGGCGCACCTGGACCGAGCCCGAAGTACTCATCCCCGCCGACGAAGCCAAACAGAACGTGATGTCCGTGAGCCTGCTGCGCCTGCAAAGCGGCGGCATATTGCTCTTCTACCTGCGCAAGGACGGTCCCGAGCGCTGCCAGGCGTGGGTGCGGCGGTCTGATGATGAGGGGGAGACATGGGGAGAAGCCGTCTGCTGCACGCCTGACGAGGAATACCACGTAATCGTCAACAACTGCGCCTTGCAGCTTGAAGAGGGGCGCATACTGCTGCCCTATGAGGTATGTCCGCGCGTGTGGGTGCAGGAGGAGCATATCGAGGCGGGCATAGCGTACTCGAATGATGAGGGGCTGACGTGGCGCCACAGCAACCGGGTCTATACGGAGAAGCGGGGGGCCATGGAAGCGCGGATCATCGAGGCGCGTGACCATCGCCTGCGGATGTATGCCCGCACCGACCAGGGAGAGATATACGTTGCCGACGTCAGTGGCAGGGGCGAGAGGGTCGGCGGCTTCGTCTCAAGCGGTATCGAGTCGCCCCAGTCGCCGTTTGCGCTTACCAGGATCCCGAATACCGGCGACTGGCTGCTCATCTGGAACCCCGTGGCCGATCTCAGCGCGGGCTCGCACCAGGGCTTCCGCACGCCCCTGCGCTGCGCTGTCTCCACCGATGACGGCCAGACTTGGCAGCATGCGAGGGACCTTGAGCCGGACACCAGCCGCAGCTACTGCTATGTGAGCGTCACGTTCACGCGTGAGACGGCGGTGCTCAGCTACTACGTCGGGTCGCGGGAGCTGTCGCTGGAAGGCTTGCGGATCGCGCGGGTGCCGATTGAGTGGTTCTATGAGGACTAGAGGCGCTGGCCGTACACAGGTTGTCATGCTGAACGAAGTG
>JBDKRC010000198.1:0-9909 GCA_039683575.1 Armatimonadia bacterium
CGGAACAAGGCCGCCAGGAAAGCCTTGAGAGCAGACGACAATTATCCCGGCGGCGACTTCCGCAGTGCCGACTGCGTTGCACTCCTGAAAGAGGCCGACATCGTCGTCACCAATCCGCCCTTCTCCCTCTTCCGGGAGTACGTCGCCCAACTCGTGCAGCATGGGAAGAAATTCCTGATCATCGGGAACACGAATTCGATCACCTATAAGGAGATCTTTCCGCTCATCAAGGACAACAGACTGTGGCTCGGCTGCACGAACTTCAATGTTGGAATGTTCTTTGAGGTGCCGGACGACTGGGAGCACTTTCACCACATTGACAAGGAGACTGGCAGGAAGATAGCGCGAGTCTCAACGTCGTGCTGGTGGACGAACTTGGACCACGGTCGCCGCCACGAACCCCTGAATCTCATGACCATGGCGGACAACTTGCGTTTCAGCAAGAACCTGAGAGGAAAGGCGGCTTACGACCGATACGAAAACTACGACGCCATTGAGGTCGGCACATACAAGGAAATTCCCAGCGACTACGACGGAATGATGGGCGTCCCCATTACCTTCCTTGACAAGTACAACCCCATGCAGTTCGAGATCATCGGATCAAGTAGAACCCTTGGAATACCGATGTCGGAGCTGGCACCCAAAGGCAGCTTCCTCCAGGGCGGCCCGCGCTTCTATCTCGCAAACGGCGATGGAACATATCGCCGGCTGTATGATCGCATCGTCATCCGCCACCGCCGTGCCCAGCCGTCAAGGAGAACGAAAAAGTGAAGACCTCGCTGAAAACCGACATCAAGGTCGCCAACATTTGCGACGGGTTTGTGTACAATCAATTAGAGGGCAAGGGGCTGTACGGGCTGGGCGGAAAGCTCACCATTCAGCCGGAATACCAGCGCAACTACATCTATGCGGATGGCGGAGGAAAGAAAGAGGCGGCGGTCATCGAGTCGCTGCTCAAGGGGTATCCGCTGGGATTGATCTATTTTAACAAGGTCGCGAAGGACAAGTTCGAGGTTTTAGATGGCCAGCAACGGATCACCAGTATCGGACGGTTCATCACGAACAAGTTCGCGATCATGGATAGCGGCAATCCGAAGAACTTCGACAGTCTGCCCGCCGACCAGCGAGCGAAGATTCTGGACTCGGAATTGCTGATCTACGAGTGCGAGGGTACGGAGAGCGAGATCAAGCAGTGGTTTGAGACTATCAACATCGCAGGTGTGCCGCTCAATGCCCAAGAACTCCTGAACGCCATCTACTCGGGGCCTTTCGTGACGCGTGCGAAGGCTGAGTTCAGCAACAGTCAGAACGCAAACATCCAGAAATGGAGCGCGTACGTCAAGGGTAGCGCCAACCGGCAGGAGTTCTTGGAGCGGGCGCTGGACTGGGTCAGCAAGGGCGATATCGGCGACTATATGAGCCGGCATCGCAACGACAACAACATCAACGAGTTGAAGACTTACTTCAACAGCGTGCTCGACTGGGTCTCAACCGTGTTCGCCGACGTTCTGCCGGAGATGAAGGGTTTGGAGTGGGGCAGGCTGTACGAGCAGTACCACGGCAAGTCCTACGATCCAAAGAAGATGTCTCAGGCTGTGAGCAAGCTCGCCGCCGATGACTACGTGACGAACCGCAGGGGGATATTCGAGTATCTCTTAGGCGGTTCGAAAGAGACGAAGTTGCTGGACGTTCGAGTGTTCGAGACTAAGGTAAAGCGGACCGCATACGACAAACAGAAGCAAGCAGCCGAGGCCAAAGGCCTGTCCAACTGTCCGCTCTGCGCGATTGGTCACGCCGCGAACAAGAGCAGGATCTACAAGTTCGACGAAATGGACGCCGACCACGTTTCCGCATGGAGCAAGGGCGGAGATAGCTCGGCCAAGAACTGCCAAATGCTTTGCATCACCCACAATCGGGCCAAAGGCAATCGGTAATATGGGCGTGCCATAGTGGCGCGCATTCCGCCATCAGCGTCTCCGGCGCGGTCAGTTACTCCCCCCCTCTCACTCTGGGAGAGGGGTCGGGGGTGAGGGCCCCCCCCACGTCTTCCTCCGCTTCACCCCAACCTGTTCCACCCAAACGCAAAGCGGCCCCGGCAAAACCTCGCCGGGGCCGCTATCCTACTCACCACTTGAGACCCTACTTCTTGTATGGTGACGCGCACTCCGTCCTCAGCCCCGTCCCCTGCGGCGTCGCTGGAACTGTCACTTTTGGCCCCTCGCTGTGGTCGTCCGCGCTGCCGTGGATGATCTGGATCATGTCCTTGCCGCTCATCACGGCGTCATTGCGCGCTTGCCCGTGGCCGATGAACTTGCCCACGAACAGCGTGTTCAGGTACGGCAGCTTGTCGTACTCCACTTCCTCCAGGAACTTCCCGACCGTGCTCTTGACCACGACCTCCTGGTTCGGCACGCCCGCGAAGCACACCACGGCCACCGGCGTGTCCGCCGGGTAGTGCTTGCGGAGCAGTGCGAAACCTTCCTTGTACTTGAACCCGCACGTGTAGATGACCATGCTGGTCTTGAGCGCCATCAGCTTGTCATTGTTGTCAACCCGCTCCGGCCAGTCGCCCATGGTCAGGATGACGCCGTTGGTGTCGCCGCCGAAGGTGGGGCTCCACTTGATCGCCGCCGATCCCGCCTCGAAGGCGCCCAGCCCCGGAACGATCTCCGTCTCCACATCCGGCGGCAAGAGCTCCAGATAGAAGGTCGTGCCATAGACCATCGGGTCGCCCCACTGCAAAGAGGAGACGATCTTCCCGGCCTTCACATAGTCCACGATCTGCCGGATGGTGTCCCGCCGCGCCTTGTCGTTGCGCTCAACTACCGCCCTTGCGGCCGGGTCCTTGATCTTGGCCGGGTCCGCGCCATACCCCACGCGGCTGCCGTGCGGGCAGTAGATGACCGGCTTGTTCCCAATGATCTCCTTCCACGCCACGCCGTCCCCCTGTTCCTCCAGCAAGAAGACATCCGTCTTCTCACACACCTTGGCCGCGCGCAGGGTCATCAGGTCCGGACACGTCCCCATACCCACGATGTAGAACTTCCCCGGAAGCTGCCCGGCAGCTTGCTGCGCCACGCACACCGTGCCAGTCACCACTACAGCGACCAGGCTTAGCATCGGTACCGTCCAAGTCCAACGAAGCGATTTCACTTGCGGCCTCCTTTAGGGGTTACGGCATGTGTGCGCTTAGCAGTAGTCGGCCCCGGCCTCACCAGGGCTGGCCGATGATGCCCTTCTGTCCCTGCTTCTGCCACTTGGCATGACCATCGCAGCAGGCGAAGTTGGTGCCACCATTGTGAATGGCGCTGCCTGAGTACGACTGCCCCCAGTCCTCCCAGATGAAGGTCGCCACCGGGTCCTTCACCCCGCCCAGTGACGTGGGCCCAGCCGGCACCGAGGCCCACTTACCGCCGTATGACCGCCACAAATCCGGCATGGTCACCATGCAGTTGATACTGTAGTTAGTCGGAGCCTTGCCGGTGGCGGGGTCGTCCCAGTGATCCGCCGGGTCCTTGCTGGTCTGCGCGCAATACCAGATCTGCGTGTTCTTCACGTAGGGCAGGTGCATGGCCACCCACGGCCCACCGTCGTAGTAGTTGTTCCCGCCGGTGGTCAGCACCCCATAGGCCCAGGTCGAGGAGGCGAGGCAGTAGGCGTACGGGTACAGCTCGTCATAGTCCTGGGCGTACATCATCGTCGCGACGCCGATCTGCTTGAGGTTGGAAAGACACGAGGCCTGCCGGGCCTTTGCTCTGGCCTGGGCAAAGACGGGGAAGAGGATGGCTGCGAGGATGGCGATGATCGCGATGACAACGAGTAGCTCAATCAGTGTGAACCCACGACGTGTCAGCATGCGCATGAGCTTTCAGTCCCTTCATCTTCTCTTGATGGACTGCTTGCAGCGGTACTGACTATAGCAGTGCCTCCCCCGCCCTAACTGGGAAGCTTCTGGGTATTCCCTCCTCTGTCCGCGAATCGTACCGCCCATATCCCTCACCGTCTGGCACCATAGTGGCGTTCGGGTTGTTATCCGCCACCCACGCCTCCATGCTGTTTGAGTCGGAGACCCTCCCATGACCAGCAGCAACAGACCGCACCTCACTGTCGCCGATGGCACCCTCCTGATAATCGGTCTCGTCATCGGCACCGGCGTCCTGCGCGTGCCCGCCAGCATCGCGCAGCAGACCACCGGCCCCGCGCAGATGCTCAGCGCCCTGCTGCTCGGCGCCTTCTTCGCGGCCTGTGGCGCGTACTGCTACGCCCAGCTCTCGCGCCTGCACCCCCAGTCCGGCGGCGAGTACACCTACCTCCAGCAGTCCTGGGGCAAGGCCGTCGCCTTCCTGTTCGCCTGGTCACGCGCCACCGTGCTCCAGACCGGCTCCATCGTCGCGACCGCCTTCATCTTCGGAGACTACGCCGCCAAGCTTCTCCCGCTCGGCCAAAGCAGCCCCGCCCTCTACGCCCTCCTCGCTGTAATCATCCTCTCCACGGTCAACGCCCTCGGCCTGCAGCTCGGCAAGACCACCCAGAACCTCCTCACCCTCGCCAAGATCGCGGGCCTGCTCCTGATAGTAGGCGCCGGCCTGCTCGTCAAACACGCCGCAGCCTCACCTCTGCCGGCCGCCCCCACACCCGCAGACCCACCCATCTTCGGCCTCGCGATGGTCTTCGTGCTATACGCCTACGGCGGCTGGAACGAGGCCTCATACCTGTCCGGTGACACCAAGCGCGGCCACCGCGACCTCGCCGCCATACTCTTCGTCAGCGTCGGTCTGGTCGCTGCCGTCTACCTCCTCGTCCACGTCGCCTACCTCCGCGGCCTCGGCTTCGAGGGCCTCCGTCAGTCCGCCGCCCCGGCCGCCGATGTCGCCCGGCAAGCCTTCGGACGCGGCGCTGAACTCGTAGTAGCCGCCCTCGCCGCCCTCATCGCCCTCGGCACCGCCAACGCCACCATCTTCACCGGCTCCCGCACGCTCCAGGCCCTCGGCGACAACCACCCCGGCCTCAAATCCCTGAGCCGCTGCCCCTCCGGCCGCTGCGCCCCGGTGAACGCGTTCTGCCTTCAGGGCCTCATTGCCGCAGCCCTCGTGTTAGTGGCAGGCGTCTGGGGCGAGGGCGGCCGACATGGCTTTGAGTCTGCCGTCGAGTACACCGCCCCCGCCTTCTGGGGCTTCATGACCCTCATCGGCCTGGTCGCGCTCAAGCTCGCCTGCCGCCCTCCCCACGGCTCCAAACCCTCCGCCACCCTGGGCCTCACCGCCCTCCTGTTCGTGGCGATGGATCTCTACATGCTCCACAGCAGCATCGTCTACGTCGGGCGCAACGCCATCCTCAGCCTCGCCGTGGTCGCCCTCGGCCTCCCGGTCTACTGGCTCGTGGGCAGGGCGGACCGCCGCCACGTCGTCGTCGAGGTCGAGGCCAAGTCAGCGGCAGGTTCGTAACTCCGTCGCACCCGAGAGGATGACACGCCATGAGACGTCTCTTGCCGGTCACGCTGCTGCCCATGCTGCTCTGCCTCGCCGCCCACGCCGACGACACGGTCTACAAGCAGGACCTGATCGCCCGCTTCCCCTTCTACAACGTGGCCACCCAGGTCTGGGCCCCGGTCTACCCCGCGCTGGCCAGGCAGCTTGTGCAGGACTACGGCCTCAGCGATGGGGTGTGCGTGGACGTGGGTGGGGCAGAGGGATCGCTGGCAATGGAGTTGGCCAAGCTCACGCCGGCCACGGTCTACGTGGTGGACATCGACCCGGCCGCGGTCCGGCTGTGCAACCTGCTGGCCGATGAAGCCAAACTGACCGGACGGGTCCGCGCCCTCGAGGGTGACGCCCAGAACCTGCCGCTACGCGACAACTTTGCCAACTTCGTAGTGAGCCGCAATTCGCTCTTCGACTGGCCGGACCAGATGGCAGGCCTCAAGGAAGCCTATCGGATCCTCAAACCCGGCGGCGTGGCCTACCTGGGCGGCGGCCTGTCCCGGCTCCTCAGCCCCGAGGACACCACGAAGCTGGTAGCGTGGTGCGAGGCCAAGCGCGCCCAGAAGCCGGGCGACTTCAAGCAGATGCCGGACGACCTGGTGGCGAGATTGCAGCAGGCAGGGATCGCAAAGGCGAGGGTAATCGAGGGGCCGACCAGGTTCGACTGGTGGCTGGAGATGCGGAAATAGGCACAACACGGTGGATCTGATGAGACAGGGAAGAGTCGCGAACCAAATCACACTGACGGACCCGGAGCGAGCAGCACTGGAGGACCTGGCACTGAACCATCCCGGCCATTCCCTCCAGGCCCGCCGCGCCCGCATCATCCTGCTAAGCGCCCAGGGCCGCACCGCCGCTGAGATCTGCCGCATGCTGGGCTGCGCGGGCCAGACAGTAAACTCCTGGCGCCGCCGTTTCCTGAAGTCCGGCGTAACAGGCCTGCAAAACGCCACCACCACCCGCCAACCCCCTCGCATCTAGACAACGCGTGCCTCTCGACAGCACCCGTGGGAATGCCTTCCCTCCCCGACACACGTAGGGGCGGACCGTGGTCCGCCCGCCTCCGGCTGTAGGGCGGGTGCTCGTACCCCGCCGGTCGTTGCCTCCGGCTGTAGGGCGCAGCGACGTCCGCGTCGCAGGGGGCTCGTACCCCGCCGGCCTCCGTCGCCGGGAGCGCGGGCATCCTTGCCCGCACGCCGTCATCCCCGACCAACCCTCATCATCGACCTCGTGCGCGCGGCATCCGGAACATGTTCGGGGGATAGGGGAGACCGCTGACAGGAGGGGACCAGTCCAACGCGCTCAGTACCACCATTTCCCGTGGCAGGATGCAGCGCTCTGCTGGGAACTCGGAAACGCCTTGGCGCTGCCGTCGCACAGGGCGAAGTTGCGGAAGCCGGCATGGTATCGGGAGGAGTTGGAGTAGTCTTCGAAGAGGAGCACCTGGCTGGGATTCACAACATCCGACAGGCAAACAGGCCCTCTATGGGGGGCCTGCGGCGAGTCGTTGAGTGCGATGAAGCCGTTGAACTCGAAGTTGCTCAGCGGTCCGAGGTCGTCCATCTGCTTCGGACGATCCGGACAGAAGGGGAGATCTGCAGAGCGCACATAGGGTGACAAAACGGCGACGACCGGAGACCCGTCCCACTTGTTCGTGCCGTCATACGCCGGGGCCGCACCGGGGGCGGCAGGGGCACGGGGCTTGACATCATACGGGTAGGTCTCGTCATAGTCACCGACATACATTGCGACCGCTGCTCCCAGTTGTCTCACGTTGGACAGGCACTTCGTCTGCCGCGCCTTCCCCCGGGCACTGGCAAAGACCGGAAACAAAATGGCCGCCAGCACCGCGATGATGGCGATGACCACGAGCAGTTCGACGAGCGTGAATCCTCTCCGCACGGCTCACCTCTTCTACCCCGCCAAAGCCTCGCTGACAGGATGAAAAAATCCCTGCCGCCATGCGGCGACGGCAGGGACACTACGGCGGACGCGGACGCTGTCAGCCTACGGCAGGGCGTAGATCACAACGGAAGCGGGCTCGCCGCCCACTCCCATGAGCTTGTTGGTCATACCTGCCGCGACGGCCACATACTGCTTGCCGCCGACGGTGTAGGTGACGACGCCGCCGCCGATTGGCCCGCCGGCCTTTTCCTTGAGGAGCAGGTTGCCGGTTGCCGCATCGAAGGCCAGGAAGTTGCCCTCCAGATCACCGGTGAAGACCAGTCCGCCGGCAGTCGGCGTGACGGCCGCGGCCAGCGGCATCGGCGCTTTGTAGACCCACAGCACGCGCCCACTGTCGGCCTCCACTGCGGTCAGTTGACCTGCCCGCTCGGTTGCAGGGTCATCATCCCCAAAGCCATTCTCTGAACCGACGAACGGGGCGCCGACCTTGTGTGTTGCGAGCGTCTCAGGGCCGCCGAGCTTCACTGTCGTGGCCCAATCCCGCGTGTTCACATACAGCGCGTTGGTTAGCGGAGAATACGCTGGCCCATTCCAGTTGACCCCGCCCTGGGTCCCCGGAGCGAAGCGCGTTCCCGCTGCGGTTATCGGGGCCTCCGTGTTGATCATCCTGACCAGAGGTACCTTGAACAACACGGTCGTGAGGTTCCGGTCCAGCCCATACAGGTACCCGTTCTTGCCGCCCACGGCCACCATCCTGCGGCCGGCGGCCGAAGTGAAGAGAGCCGGGGTAGCGGCGATGTCCCAGTCATGGAAGTCATTCGGAACGAACTGATGGTATCCCTTCAGCGCCCCGGTCTTGGCGTCCAGCATGATGACCGAGCAGGTGTAGAGATTGTCACCGCGCCGGTACTCCGGGGCGAAGTCGGGGCCAGGATTGCCGGTCGGCACGTTCAGAGTGTCCGTGGCAGTATCAAGCGCATACGACGAGTACATGCCCCCGCCCGCCCGCAGCTTCTTGGGGTCGGAGGGCCATGTCTCTGCGCCCGGACCGCTGGAGGGCACAATATCGAAGCGCCACACCCGCCGGCCATTCGTCTTCCTGAAGGCCATCATGTGGCCGATGCAGCCGATGTCACTCCCGGAGGTGCCGAGGTAGACTAACCCCTTCCAGACGACGGGAACGCCGGTGAAGTACTCGCCCTTGGACATGTCGGCGCCCACCACGTCCCAAATGATACGGCCAGTCTTGGCGTCCATGCAGAGCAGATGGGCATCCGGCGTACCCCGGTATAGTCGACCGCCTGAATAGGCCACCCCGCGCACCGGGGTACCCAGGCCCATGCTCTTGGGCGCATACTTATGACTCCAGCGCAGCTTGCCGCTGCGTGCATCTATGGCATACGTTGAAGTGGCAGTCGTCACGTACATCGTACCTTCGACTACCACGGGACCAGCCTGAAAGCTCGTCGTCTCCGGCAACTGGTACCTGCCCACCTGCTGCAGTGACTTGACGTTCCCGGTAGTGATCTGGCTCAAGTTGGAGTACCGGTTGGCCGCGTAACCCCCATTGAACCCCAGCCATTCGGTATCTGCGGCAGACGCCAGCCCCACCCCAAGCACCATCGCCAACACCAACAGCCCCGGCAACACAACCGCAAATCGCGAACTAACGTCCCGCACCCCCACACGTTCTCGTGACCCGCTGTACAATCCTGACACAGTGACACCTCTTCATGCGCCCCGGCATTGTCCATCCATACCGGTAGGCCCTGGACTTGCCCAACTGCAAACTAACCTCCACGGACGCCCGCATGGGCCCCCTGGTTCATCATCCTCTGTGCCAGAAATGGTGTGTCGCACTTCCTGTTGTAGTCTCCTCGGCGTCCACAGGCCTGCAAAACGCCACCATCACCCGCGGGAGTGCCTTCCCTCCCCGACACAGGTAGGGGCGGACCGTGGTCCGCCCGCCTCCGTTGCCTCGGGCTGTAGGGCGGGGGCTCGTACCCCGCCGGCCGTCATCACCGACCTGCCTCCGGATCTCTGGAGGGGCCGCATGCCGATAGCCTCACCATCGGCATCCGGCCCACGCCGTTATCCCCGACCCCCATCATCTGTGGGAGGGCTCTCCAGAGCCCGACTCCCCCACCGTGGGGACGGTCTGTCAAGCTGGGAATCCACGGGGAAGAGGGGGTGTATCGCCGTCTCTGCGGAGGGGCCGAACTTCAGTCGGCCCGCCGTCATCTCCGACCCACACTCGCCTCCACCAACGCCCTCCCGCCCAGACCTTCCGCCGCCTGTAGGAGCGCTCACCAGAGCGCGACAATCACCGACCAACCTTCGCCTTCACCAACCTCACCCTCTCCCACGGAGGGCACGCCCCCTCCCCCGGCGAACCTTCCCACCACACCTGACGGGGGAAAACCTTCTCGATGAGCCTTCTTCAAACGTACCTCGCCGAAATCGCACTCACTCGCACCACTGGCGTGCCGGAGACCTCCAGCTATCCCGTGCTGCCCAACCCCCC
>JBDKRC010000199.1:0-2767 GCA_039683575.1 Armatimonadia bacterium
TCGCGCGCTCGCTCTGCGACAGCCCGCGCCACGACCGCCGCCGCCGCTCGCTTGAGCAAGTCGGGCTGGATTGGGACCAGCTGAGCGCTTAAGTTTACGCGTATGCCCCAACGGGGTCACCCGCCGTTCGCTGTACCTCTCGCGTCCCGTGAGACTGCTGCAGTCTCGGGGACGCTCATTCCCTAGGCCGGGATTTCAATCCCGGACGGCCCCTATAGCCAGCCCCCTCCAGGGAACTCTTCACCCCGCGCAGGTAACTTCTCTCCTGACGGTGAACATCCCTCCGGACCATCTTGGGTCCTGCACGAGGTACGCCATGCCCATCCGCAGTCGCACCCCGACTCGTATTGACTTTGCCGGTGGCACTACTGACCTGTACGCCTTCAGCAGCCGTGAGGGCGGCGCAGTTATTAGCGCCGCCATTGACCGCCACGCCTACTGCACCCTGAACCGTGGCGGGGTCAACGGCATCCGCATTACCTCCCAGGATCTGGAGCGCTACGTTGAGGCCGAGACCATCAAGGACCTGGAGTTCGATGGCAACCTCGACCTGCTCAAGGCCGCCTGCAAGGCTCTGGACCTGCCCTCGCTGGGCTTGGAGATCAGCGTCCGCGCCGATGCCCCTCCCGGCTCCGGGACGGGCTCCTCGGCCTCCGTGGGCGTCTCCCTGCTGGGGCTCCTGGACCATCTGCGCGGCTCTGACCCCCAGCGCCGCCGCCAGCGCCTGAGCCGCTTCGAGTTGGCCGAGCTGGCCTGCAACCTCGAAAAGGACCTCGGCATCGTCGGCGGCAAGCAGGACCAGTACGCGGCCGCCATCGGGGGCTTCAACTACATGGAGTTCTACGGCGACGATCAGGTGGCGATCGAGCCTCTGGAACCCTCCCAGGCGGTCATCTGCGACCTTGAGAAGCACTTGGTCCTTTGCTACTCCGGCGAATCCCGCCTCTCCGGCGGGACCAACACCCGGATGATCGCCGCCTACGAGGCTGGCGAGCCGGTGGTCTGCGAGGCCCTGCGGACCGTCAAGCGGGTGGCGCAGGACATGCACCGGTCGCTGCTGTCGGGAGACCTGAACTGGTTTGGCGAACTTATGGAAGAAGAGTGGCAGGCCCGGCGGCAACTGGCGCCCGGAGTGGTGACGCCGAGGTTGCAGGAGCTTCGCGAGGCGGCCTTGCAGGGCGGGGCAGTGGCGGGGAAGGTCTGCGGGGCGGGCGGTGGCGGGTGTGTCCTGTTCTTGTCCAAAGCCGATCAAGAAGGCTCCGTCCGCAAGGCCCTTCAGCACGCCGGCGGGCAGATCATTGATTTCAGCTTCGACTTCCGTGGACTGGCGGTGTGGGAGACTGGATAACTCACTGGCATCATGGTATAAAAAATCTTCCAATATCACTATCGGTCAACTTCATTGGACTCAACTAACCCCCAAAATGAGCAGCTTGTGCCCCCTGAATCAGCAACTAAACAGGGACTGATTCAGCGCCTTCGTGGCCTCCTCGAGGTCGGCCCCTTCGACTGGAAATGCGCCGTCATTCTGACTCTCGGCACGGTCCTGCTGGCTGTGGTGCATTACCAGTCAAAGTTCTACAACCTGGACGACCGCTATCGTCTCTTTGCCTGGTTCGGGGTCAACTTCGTGGCCCTGCTCCTGGTCCCGCTGCTGGTCATTCGCTTCGTCTTCCGCGAGCGACTGGCCGACTACGGCTTTCAACTCGGCGACTACCGGCAGTGGGGCAAGTTCCTGCTGATCTTCCTCGCAGTCATGGTCCCGGTAGCCGCCATTGCCTCCCGAATCCCCGAATTTCACGACTATTACCCCCGATATAAGCCGATTTTGGACAACCGGCTGATGATCCTGCCCTCGATGGCCGGGTGGCTTTTGTACTTCATGGCCTGGGAGTTCTTCTTCCGTGGCTTCATGCTCATGGGCCTCGGCAAGCGTCTGGGGCCCATCGCCATCTTCATCCAGATGGTCCCCTTCACCATGGCCCATTTCCCCAAGCCGGAGATGGAATCGTTCGCCGCGATCGTCGCGGGGGTGGCGCTGGGGATCATGGCCTGGCGGACCAAGTCCTTCGTCGGCCCGTGGCTGCTGCACTGGCTGGCAGCGACGAGCATGGACGTTTTCGTGGTGTTCTGGCCGCTCAGATAGCACCGAGTCAGGGAGGGTACCGGCATGCGTATCGTGGGTCTGCTGCTGCTTTGTGCGACTAGTTCGGCGGTTTTGGCGGCGGATGAGGTCTTCTTCCCACTTGGCACCTATTGGCCCTGGGAGCGGCTTTGCGGGCATGCAGAGCGGCTTGGGGTGGACAAGTGGGCGCTCGTGGACCAGCGGCTGGACGACATGAAGGCCCACCAGATGGATACCCTGTGGGTCGTGAACCTCAACATCAAGGACCTCGGGCCGCTGGCCGAGCGTGTGGCCAAGCGTGACATGAAGCTCATCCCGGCGCTGGGGGAGCTTCACTACAACCTCGAGTGGCGGCGGAACAACTGGGAGTATCTCGAAAAGGAGTCCAAACGGGCGCTGGAGGCGGCAGGCAGCAGCCCAGCCATCCTGGCCTGGGCCCTCTGCGATGAGCCTCGCAAGCCGATTGTGGCCGAGGTGGAGCTGTTCCGCCAGAAGTTCGAGCAATGGGGGGCCAAACAGCCGGGGATCGTGGTGACGATGTGGCCGGATACGCCCACGTACGCCCGCGAGACCGGCTTCCCCTACCCCTGTACGGACATCTACCCCTTCTTCTCGGACAAGAACCCTAACGGCCCCAATCCC
>JBDKRC010000200.1:0-15056 GCA_039683575.1 Armatimonadia bacterium
CCAGACCCTGCACGCGCACTTAAAGAAGCTGAAGATCAAGCACGACTACCACGAGTTCCCCGGCACTCACAGTTGGGCGTATTGGGACGAGCACGTCCAGCAGGCGATCAAGTTCCACTGCCAGACACTCGGGATCGGCTAACAGCGCCAGCCTCGGGCTCAATCTCGCGGAGGTATTACCCCCGCGACTGGCGAAACACTTCCAGCCCCTGCCCCCGCGCAGGGCGCAACTGGTACACAGACCAAGGAGAGTCTCCGATGATTAAGTTGGGCATTGTTGATTGCGATACTTCCCACACGCAGCAGTTCACCATGCGGCACAACCATATCCCCAAAGACAAGAACGGCATTGAGGAAGACCAGTGGGTAGACGGCTGCCAGGTCGTCGCCGCCTACCGCGGCACCTCCGCAGTCGTGGACGACGAGCGGATTGACGGCTACGTCAAGCAACTCCGCGAGTGGGGCGTCGAGATCGTCGAAGACGAGCGCGACCTCATCGGCAAGGTGGACGGCGTCCTCATCGAGTCCAATCAGGGCAGCCAGCACCTCAAGCACGCCAAGATCTTCATGGAAGCCGGCCTGCCGTGCTACATTGACAAGCCCTTCGCCAACTCCGCCGATGACGCTCTGGCCATCCGCGACCTCGCCGCCAAGTACAACGTCCCCTTCTTCTCCTCCTCCTCGCTCCGCTACGCCCCCGAGTGCGTCGCGGCCAAGGCGGAGCTCGGCACGATCTTCGGCGTGGACGCCTGGAGCCCGGCCTCGCTGCACGAAGCCAGCCCCGGCCTGGCCCACTACGGCATCCACGGCGTCGAGATCCTCTTCACCCTCATGGGCGCTGGCTGTGAAGCAGTAAGCTGCGCGTTCAACGAGGAAATCGGCGAGGTCAACACGGCCAAGTGGTCGGACGGCCGCATCGGCGTAATGCGCGGCACCCGCAAGGGCTCCCACGCCTACGGCTTCGTAGCCTGGGGCGAGTCCGAGGTCCGCACCAGCGGCATCAACACCGCCTACATCTACCGCGAGCTCTGCAAGCAGCAGTCCCAGTTCTTCGAGACCGGCAAGTCCCCGATCGACCCGAACGAGACGATCGAGCTAGTCTGCTTCATGGACGCAGCCCTCGAAAGCAGCAAAAAGGGCGGCGCGTGGGTACAGTTGAAGAAGTAAAGCCAGTGGGAGGGCTCTCCAGAGCCCGACCTCCACGAAACACACAAAAATGCCCGGCACCATCTGATGCCGGGCGTTTCTACTTGTTCGCCAGCAAATCCCCCATCGTCACGCTCCCCGTCGTAGCGTCTCCCCGTCGTACGAGCGCGCTTCCAGCCGCGAGCTAGCGCCGGCAAAGCCCGGCTTCCAGCCGGGCGGGGCAACGTGGGCCACCACTGTTTGTGAGTCGACAGCAGGAATACAGGCGACTCCCCGACCGGCCTTCGTCCGCTATCAGGCCCGAAGGGCCGTCCGGCCTCTAGCCAGGGCCGCAAGGCCCTGGTCTGCCTCCGCCCAACCCCCAGAGCCCCGAAGGGGCGCTAGCCTCCGCCCCGCATCATCAACCCAGCCCCCACCAAAAGCCCCGTCACCGCCGCCACCACCACCACCATCGCCACCTTCTCCTGCCGGCTCAGCTTGAACGTCCCCGCGTTGGCGATCAGGAACCCCAGCACGATGAACGGCAGCAGCGGCAGCGCCGGCACCGCCGGGAGCAGCAGCACTGCCCCCATCCCCAGCAGCATCGCCACGAAGATCACCCAGAACGTCCGCCGCTCCCGCAGCCCGAATCTGTACATCCCCGCAAAGAAGAACGCCAGGAAGATGAAGTCCCCCAGCCCCGCGGTCGCAATCGTCGCCAGCCCTGCGCCCCCGGCCGCCCCTGTCGCCGACCCCACCTGCGGAATCCCCACCGACAGCTTCTCCACCAGCTTCGGCGCGTGCTTGAGCGCCTCACCCGTCGGCCCCATGAACACCGTGAAGATATCCGCCAGCCCGGCCATGATCGCCACGGGCAGCATCATGTTCCTCTCCCGCACGATCAGCGACAGCAGCCGCCCGAAGAACACGCACGCCACCATGAACAGCAGCCCCGCCAGCGCCGCCAACAGCGGCTTGAGCGAGGGATAGGCCTCCGCGTAGGGCCCCGACCCAAACCACAGCGACAGCGACACCAGCGCCCCCATGAAGTCCCACAGCGGTGCCAGCGGGAACCGCGCCATCTCCCGGATGATCAGCAGCGACAGCAGCAGGAAGACCACCGTCGCCACGGCGGTCCCCACCAGTGGCGGCACGCCCCGCACATAGGGCAGCCCCGAAAGCAGCCCCAGTGCCAACAGCGCATACAACAACACCCGCCAAACAGGCGGGCGCGAGCTTTGCGAACTATCCAGTTGAGGTGCGACAGTATGCTCAGTCACAGTATCCTAAACAATATCGGCCGTTATCTTGCTCCCAGCCCCGCCTCTCCGCGTAGTGCGGGAGTCTCGCCGGCCTCCGATTAACCACCAAAGCGCCGTCTCGGAACACCAGCCGCCCCTTCGGGCGTTACTCACAATCGATGACATCCGCAAACTCGCCACCCTCGATGGTCCTTGAGATGACCATCCGGTGGCTGTCCAGGCGCATCGTCAGGCGGATGAGGTTCTGGCACTTCGCGCCCACAAGCTCCTTGTGGAGGGTGTAGCCGCTCGGCCGGGGCTCCTCGCCCTCCTCATAGTGCCCGTTTCCGTTCCCGTTGCCGTTTTCATACTCGGCTTCGAGATCGGTAGCCTTATCTATGCGTGACCTGATCAGCTCGCCACACCGGGCGCATCTGACCATTATTTGCATCGCCGGGGAGGACGGATCGCATAGAGCAACGCCGTCGCTGCCCCAGAGCGCCTTACCCAGCCGTTCCAGCAATGTCGCCACTTCAGTATCACCAACCGAAAAACCCGGGCATTCACGCAGGTCTGCCTAACGCGTAGGTCGGCTCGTCCCGAACCGGCAAAACTCCGCCCAACGCGTAGGTCGGTTCGTCTCGAACCGACGAACTCAACGCGTGGTCGGTTCCTTACAAACCAACGCAACCCGGCTCTATTCGCAATAATGGTGGGTTCAAAAAGGCGGCCGCTGTCCGGAGGTTAACACGCGCCCGTGCGCGCGGCAGGGGATCGGCGCCGCTGGCGTGCAATCTTGTGACCAAGCACAGAAGCGGGACCACAGAAGTGCCCCGCTCCAGTGAAAGTATAGCACCCGCCAAACCCGTGTCAAGCGGCATGCGCCTCCATCCCGGTTTCCGCCGCCAAACCATTTGACTTAGCGCCCCCACTTGACTATACTATATCTTCCGCTTCTCTTGAGCGCAGGAATCACCCCGCGGTCTTAGAGACGGAACCGTCGTTCTGGAGACGGGCCCACCTAGGAGGAGTTTAGTGCAACCCTTCCCCATTGAGGAACTAGTTGATCGCGTCGGTAGCAGGTTCAGCGTTGTCGTAGCCGCCGCCAAGCGTGCCAAACAGATCAAAGAGGGCGCTCTGCCCCTCGTCAACCTGCCCACGCGTAACCCCCTGACCATTGCCCTCCACGAGATCGCCGCCGGTCTCGTGGTGATAAACGAAGAGGTCATCATCCAGGATGACCGCGGCCCCATCGACGATGGCATCGGCGAGCTCGCCGCTCCTGAAGTCGTCGAGTCGCTGATCGGCAAGGCTGACCTCGCCGATGACGACATCGCCGAAGACGCCGAAGATGATTACGACGCCGACCTCGACGAAGAGGTAACTGCGGTGCTCGACGAGGAACCCGAGGAAGAGGACGAAGAGGAAGAAGAAGACCTCGAACTCGATGAGGACGAAGAGGAATGGGAAGAAGAGGAAGCCACCGAGGAGTAGCCAACTCTCTACCACGCCCGCCGCAGCCGGAGCGCCATCACGATGGCGCTCAGTTTTTGTCAGGTCAACAGCCCCCGGCAACTCGTCCGGTAACATGGTAGGAGCGCTCCCCGTGCGGACGTTTTGTCCGCCGCGCGACCACATGCCGAGCATTCTGGTAGGAGCGCTCCCCGTGCGGACGTTTCGTCCGCCGCGCGACCATCTGCGACCTTTTCCGGTATGCCCGCAGCACCGCCAATCTGAGCACAAATGCCTAAAGACTACTACGAAATCCTGGGACTTTCCCGCGACGCCTCCGCCGAGGAGATCAAGCGCGCCTACCGCAAGCTCGCCCGCCAGCACCACCCCGACGTCAATGGTAACGGCGCCGAGGCCGAAGAGAAGTTCAAGGACCTCGGCGAGGCCTACGCCGTCCTGAGCGACCCCGAGAAGCGCCAGCGCTACGACACCTACGGCTCCGAGGGCCCCGCTGACTTCGGTTTCTCCGGCGGCGTGGACATCTTCGACATCTTCAACCAGGCCTTTGGCTTCAGCGGCGGCCGCCGCGCCACGCCCGGTCGCGACCTGCAGCACGAGCTCACCATCGAGCTTGAGGAAGTCCTCACCGGCGCCACCCGCGAGATTGAGCTCACCCGCCAGGTCCCCTGCGAGACCTGCCAGGGCTCCGGCGCCAAGCCGGGCGTCCCGCCCGTCACCTGCCAGACCTGCCAGGGCCAGGGCCGCGTCCGCCAGGTCCAAAACAGCTTTTTCGGCAGCATGATGACCGTCGTCGCCTGCCCCCACTGCCGTGGCCGCGGCACCGTCACCCGCGAATTCTGCGACGACTGCGATGGCTCCGGTCTCATTGAGAAGACCGAGCCCTTCACCGTCGAGATCCCGCCCGGCATCGAGAGCGGCCAGCACCTTGAGTATCAGGGCTACGGTGACATGGGCGAAAGCGGTTACGCTGGCAGCCTCTACGTCCGCGTACTGGTCGCCTCGCACGCCAAATTCACTCGCGAGGGCCCGGATCTGCACTACACGCTGCCCCTTGAGATCTGGCAAGTCGCCCTCGGCGACAAGGTCACGGTCCCGCTGCTCGACGGCGAGACCCACGTCCAGATCGAGCCCGGCACCCAGTCCGGCACCGAGATCACGCTTACCGGCAAAGGCCTGCCCCAACTGCGCCGTCGCGGCCGGGGCCGCCAGATCATCCATCTCCAGGTAATCACGCCCAGGAACCTGTCTCCGCAACAGAAAGAGGCGTTCGAGAACTTGGCCCGAGCCTCAGGCGCCGACCTCCCAGCCGGCGACGCCAAAGGCTTCTTCTCGAAGTTCCGAACGCGAGACTGAATGCGGCACAGGGGGAGCTCCATGGCTGTAGATTCGTTTCCATCCGTTCGTCCTCAACCGGCAGCGAACCCTCAGCCAGCCTCCGTGGTGCCCTGGCTTGGCGAGCTGGGCTTGGCCGGGGTCTGTCTGGGCTGGATTGCGATGATCCTCCTGTGGGACCACGCCTATCTGCTCCTGGCAATTGATGATGCCTTCTACTATTTGAAGACCGCTGTCAACATCGCTCACGGTTATGGCAGCACCTTCGATCAGATCAACCAGACCAACGGCTACCACCCGCTCTGGATGGGGCTGATGGTCCTGCTCGCAAAGCTGACCTCCTCTGCCGCGCCCCTGATGCGCCTCGCGCTCATCACCGAGGTCCTCTGCGCCTACGCAGGACTGCGGGTACTCATGCGCTTCAGGTCACTCCGCGCGTCTGCGCTGCCGGCATTCGCCGCTCTGGCCTTTGGCCACTTCTACGGGGCGAAGGTGCTGGTCAATGGCCTGGAAGCATCCCTGCAGTGGCTGCTGCTCTGCGTGACCCTCGTATATCTGTGGCGGCTGCAGAGCCGGGAGACGCTGCCCGCGCCTCGACAGGTCGCCCTGCTCGGAATCTTGTCGGGGCTGACGGTGTTGGCGCGCCTGGATGCCGTCTTCTTCGCCGTTCCGGCCTTGCTGACACCGCTCTGGCTGCCTGGCCCGCGTTGGCCTTCGGCTGCTCCAGCGGCCCGGCTCAAGCTTGCTCTCGTCGGGCTGGCGGCCTGCGGTTTGGTCCTGGCGCCCTATCTGGCCTGGAATGCTCTCGAGTTTGGCCACCTGATGCCAGTCAGTGGCGCTGTCAAAGCTGGGTGGGGCGGTTCTCGGGTCCCCCTGCTCATCCGCGCCGCGGGCGTGGCCTTTTTCCTGGCCATCGCGCTCTGGCTCACGGTCGGTGCCCGCCGCCGTGTCCGGGTTGGTGCCGAACCCGGTGCCCTGTTCTGGTTAGCCCCGCTGGCGCTCTCCATCTGCTTCGTCAGCGCCTACAACATATGCTTCATTGGCCGGTGGCTACCGTATATCTGGTACGCCGTGCCGCACCTGCTGCTGCTTCTGCTCGCGCTGACTCTATGGTACCAGCATGGCAGCGCCTCGCCGACGCGGGCCCGGAACGCCTGCCTGGCTCTGGCGGTCTGGGTCCTGTTCTCGGTGTTGACGTGGCGCCAATGGTTGGACCCCGCCTGCTACGCCTTCGCCACCGAGAGTGTGCAAGCAGCCCGGTGGCTGGAAGACAACTCTGCCCCCGACGCGGTGGTGGGCAGTTGGGACTGCGGAATTCTCGGCGCCTATACCAGCCGCCGGCTGATGAACCTCGACGGCCTGATCAACTCCTGGGAGTACAAGGCCTACCTCGATAGCGACAAAACCGAGGAGTTCATCAGTAAGGTGCACCCGGCTGACTACCTGGTCGAGCCCTTCTATCCCGAGCGGCTGAAGCGCTCCAACATGCTGTTCCGCGGAGTGCAGTTGGGGCAGTGGCACGTGCAGTACTCGCAACCTCTGAGAAGGCGCTCCGTCATCAGGTCCTGGATAACCGAGGACCTGGTGTACCTTGTCCTGAGCCGTTCCGGCCCCGGCCCGCTGTTGCCGGAATATCTTGATAGCCTCTAGCACACATCAAAACCACAATGGGGTGGCCTTTTGCGTTGGAATGAATTGACCATAAACACGTCGTACCTCGCCTCCGAAGCTGTCGCGACCATCCTCCACGAGTTCACGGACGGATTCACCATCAGCAACACCGGCCGCGGGCTCGTCTATCAGGCCTGGCTCCCCGAGGACAACCGCCTCGAATCCCGCGTGGAAGACCTCCGCCAGCGCTTCGCCAACCTCCCCGAGGAACTCCTCGCCGACGGCGAACCCACTATCGAGCGCGGCTGGATCAACGAAGAGGACTGGGCCGAGGCCTGGAAGGCCTACTGGCACCCGCTGCGCCTCGGCCGCCGCCTGGTGATCAAACCCACCTGGCAACCGTGGCCCCCCGCCGACCAGCCCGAACTGGCCCGCGAAGATGACATGATCATCGAACTCGATCCCGGCATGGCCTTTGGCACCGGCACCCACGCCACCACCGCCCAGTGCCTCGCCGCCCTTGAGGACTACCTGCAGCCCGGCGCTCGCGTGATAGACCTCGGCTCCGGCTCCGGCATCCTCACCGTCGCCTGCCTCAAGCTCGGCGCCAGCGAAGTCCTCGCCATCGACGCCGACCCGCTCTCCGTCCAGGCCACCACCGCCAACTGCAAGCTGAACCAGGTCACTGGCTGCCAGGCGGTAGAGCAGCGCGGCCTGACCGGCGTCGAGGGCAAGTGGGACATAGTCGTCGCCAACATCTCCTACCAGATCATCAAGCAGGAAATCCCCCTGGTCAAAGAGCGCCTCAAGCCCGGCGGCCTTTTCATCTCCTCCGGCTATTTCGTAGGCTACGAGGAAGAGATCGTCAACCAACTACAGGACACCGGCTTCGAAATCCTCCGCAGTGTGGATATCGAGCAATGGTCCTGCGTAACCGCCCGCCTAATCTAGAATGTGGGAGGGGCCACTGGCCCCGACGTCGTCCGGCCGACCACCCAGGAACGGGGACTGACCCTGATTTCGCAACCTTCCCCTCGCCTCCCAAAAACTGCCATGCGAAATTGGGGTCTGTCCCCGTTCCGGCCTCTCTCCCGCCTCCAATAGAATGGCGTCTGCTCTGAAAAATGGGGTCTGCGGGGGTGACGGGCCGTTTGGAGCGCGAAGCGACGTCCGCGTCGCAGGGCATCCTTGCCCGCTCGGACGTCTGCCACTTTTCATCGTTCAGGGTGACGCAAAGGCGTCATGCGTGACTGTCCCCACCTTCCCCCTCGCCTCCCAAAAACTGTCATGCGAAATTGGGGTCTGTCCCCGTTCCCACCTTCCCCTCTCCCTCCCCCTGTTTTCCGTCCTTCTGTTTTCTGTTTTCGCCTTTTCCCCAAAGGCCTCTCCCCCTCCCCCGCCGAATTACTAACCATCATGCAAAAGCAAATCCTCTACTGCGAACAGGCCGGTCCCGCCAATAGCGCCTCCGTCATCGCCGCCGCTGTCCAGCGTGCCGAGGAACTGGGCCTCCGTTACCTCGTCGTGGCCTCGACCACCGGCGATACCGCCGAGCAGCTCCGCGCCGCTGTCGGCGATCGTCCCATGACGGTCGTTTGCGTCACTTACCACGCGGGCTTCAAGCAGGCCGACGACGCCATGCCACCCGAGCGCCGCGCCGCTCTCCGCGCCCAGGGCATCGAACTGGTCATCGCTTCCCACGCCCTGAGCGGGGTCGAGCGCTCGATCAATAATGCCTTTGGCACCATCGGCCCGGTAGAAATGATCGCCCACGCCTTCCGCCGCTTCGGCCAGGGCATCAAGGTTGCCATCGAGGTGGCGGTAATGGCCGCCGACGCCGCAGCCGCCCCCACCACCGAGGACATAGTAGCCCTCGGCGGCACCGGCAAAGGCTGCGACGCGGCCATAGTCCTCCGCGCGGCCCATCAGAACAACTTCTTCGACCTTCGGGTAAAAGAGATCATAGCCATGGTCAACGCCTGACCATGTGGGAGGGGCCACTGGCCCCGACGCCGTCAATCCGCCGCTATCGCCGCCTGTAGGAGCGCTCACCAGAGCGCGATTTCTCTCGCCACCGCCGCCTGTAGGAGCCCTCTTCATGCCCACCTCCTCCGACCTCCAGATCCTCCGCGACCTCGCCAAACAGGTCGCCGACATCGCCGCCGACCCCATCCAGGAAGAGCGCCGTAACCTCTGGACTGCCCACAACAGCTTCGAGCGCACCCGCCCGCTCATCATGTGCCCCTGGGAGGCTGCCTGGCCCGAGCATCCCGACGCCCCCAATCGCTGCGAGGACCCCTTCTTCCAGACCTACGAGACCCAGCTCAAGCAGCGTATCTTCAAGCAGTCCCTCGGCGACGACACCGTGATTGACTCCTGGCTCATCGTCCCCGCCGTCAAGATCGGCCCCCCCAACGGCCTCTGGGGCGTCAGCCACACCTATACCACCAGCGGTGTCGCTGGCGGCGCCTGGAAACACCAGCCGGCCCTCAAGCAACTCTCCGATCTCGACAAGATGGTCGTCCCCAAACACGAAATCAACGAGGAAGCCACCGCCGCCAACTTCGCCAGGCTCGACGAAGCCCTCGGCGACCTCCTCACCATCACAGTCGACCGCGCCCCCACCTGGAGCGGCTGGCACGCCGACCTGTCCACCGACCTCTTCTACCTCCGCGGCCTCGACCAGCTCATGCTCGACATGACCGACAACGTCTCCTGGCTCCATGAACTGCTCAGCTTCATGCGCGACGGCATCCTCAAGTCCCACGACGAGGCCGAAGCCGCCGGCGACTGGAGCCTCATCAACCACAACGCCCAGGCCCAGTGCTACTGCCGCGAGCTGCCTCGCCCCGCCCCCAACGTCTACGGCGCCCCGCGCCACAACCTCTGGGCCTTCTTCGCCGCCCAGGAATACGCCCTCATCAGCCCGCGCATGCATGACGAGTTTCTGCTACAATACCAACTCCCGATCATGGAGAAGTTCGGGCTCATCTCCTACGGCTGCTGCGAGAACCTCACCAACAAGGTGGACATGCTGCGCCAGGTCAAGAACCTCCGCCGCTTCTCGGTCACACCCATGGCCGACCCGGCCCGCTGCGCCGAAGAGATCGGCACCGACTACATACTCTCCTGGCGCCCGAATCCCGCCGACATGATCTGCTGCGGCTTCTACCCCGACAAGATCCGGCGCATAGTAACCGAAGCCATGGAAGCCATGAAGGGCTGCCACGTAGACATCAATCTCAAAGACGTCCAGACCGTAGGCCACCAACCCAACCTCCTCCGAGACTGGGTAAAGCTCGTCCGCAGCATCACCGACAACTACTAGCCGTTCTCGCCGTTGCCTTTGCCTTTACTCTTCACTATTTCGCTATTCGGTATTCACTTCGGCTGTAGGGCGGGGGCTCCGTACCCCGCCTGCCGTTATCCACGATAACCTATCGCCACGCGCGGCGAAGCGGTGTCTGCACCGCAGGGGCACGGAGCCCCCGCCCTACAGCACGACTATTTGCTATTTGCCATTCGCTCCCATGCCCAAACCCACTCGCCCCAAAAAATCCCGTCTCCTCCCCACCCTCGCCCACATCGTCCTCATCACCGGCGGGATCAGCATGCTGCTGCCCCTGCTCTGGATGATCTCCACCGCTCTCAAAGAGCCCGCCGACGTCATGAGCTACCCGCCCGAGTTCATCCCCCGCGTCCAGCAGACCTGGCGCGATCCGCAGACCGGCGTGGACTACCCCATGTTCAGCCTGCTGCCAGCCGCCGCGCCTACCCTCACCGCCACCGAGCCCCTCCGCGTCGCCCGCCTCCGCACCGAGGCCGGTCGCGCCGAGGTGGTTACCCTCACCGGTCCCAACCCCGGCCAGAAGCTCCTGGTCCCCCTCAGCGTCCCGCAGGACGGCCGCATGATCCGCGCCCTCACGCCCGTCAAGCGCGTCCAGCTCCGCTGGCGGAACTTCCCCGAGGCCTGGAACGCACTCACTCTCCAGCGCAACTGGATGTCGTGGGAACTCCCGTACCAGCTCAACCTCGGCTTCATGAAGATCGGCCCCTTCCATTCGGGTGGCCTCCCGATCCGCAACGCCTTCGTGGCCTTCTACCTAAACTCCCTCATCGTCACGATCCTCGTCACCGCCGGTGCGGTCTTCACCTCCAGCCTCTCCGCCTTCGCCTTCGCCCGCCTGAACTTCCCCGGCCGTGACAAGCTCTTCCTGGGCTACCTCGGCACCATGATGGTCCCCCAGGTCGTCACGATGATCCCGGTCTTCGTCCTCCTCAAACTCTTCGGCTGGATAGACACCTACGCCGCCATGATCCTCCCGCCGATGTTCACCGCCTACGGCACGTTCCTGCTCCGCCAGTTCTTCTCCACGATCCCGCGCGAGCTCGAAGACGCCGCCCGCATCGACGGCTGCGGCCTCTGGGGCATCTACCGTCACGTAATCATGCCTCTCTCCGGTCCGGCCATCGCCACCCTCACGACCTTCATCTTCCTCGGCACCTGGAACTCTTTCATGTGGCCGCTGATTGTGATCAACTCCATGGAAAAGCGCCCCCTCATGCTCGGCCTCTACGCCTTCATGAGCCGCTACAATACCGAATGGACCCTACTCATGGCCGCCAGCCTCATGGTAATGGCCCCGGTGGTAATAGTCTTCCTCCTCGGCCAGCGCTACTTCGTAAAGGGCATAGTAGTAAGCGGCATGAAGTAGACGCGCACCAGGCCCCCAACGCCCCCCAACGCCCCCGCGTAGGTCGGTTCGTCACGAACCGACACCGCCATACCGCCAATCCGCCACCACGGCCGCCGGTAGGAGCGCTCCCCCGAGCGCGACCATCACCGACCAACCTTCATCCCCGCCTCCTCCTCCCGTCCCCGCCGGTAGGAGCGCTCCCCGTGCGGACGAAACGTCCGCCGCGCGATCCATCCCCGACCAACCTTCATCCCCGCCTCCTCCTCTCGTCCCCCCCCGCTCCCAAAGCCCTACGATAACCTACTACACCAATGAACACTGCGGTCACTGCCCCTGTCACACAAACCGGGACACCAACGCGGGGAGGGGTGAAAGAGAGGTACCGGACAATGCGTCGCTCCCCGGCGCACGAAGCAATGCTCACCTTCCTTGCCCTCTGCCTGATCGGCCCTGCTTTGGCGACAGAGTACGCCTCTACCGACCCGCCGCAGCCCATTCTCGACCATCAGACGACCACCTCGACCATCACCATCACCTCAACCAGGGTCATCACGGACCTCAACGTTAAGCTCAACATCCGCCACGCCTACACGGGTGACCTCGTCATCACCCTCACCGGCCCCGGTGGTGCTCCCGAGTGTGTCCTGATCGACAGGAAATGGGAGCCGGTTAGCGTTACCTTTGACGATGAGGGCGGCTGGAAGCCGGAGACGCCGCTGTCGGTCTTCGACGGGATGAGTCTGGCGGGCACCTGGACTTTGCGGGTGACAGACGAGTTGACCTCCGACGAGGGAACCCTCAACGGTTGGTCCCTGCTCGTCACCCAGGCCGACCCTGACCGGACCCCTCCGGTCGTGACGATCGACTCCGTGGCCCCGACCGTGCTCTGGCCGCTGACCAACCGCCTGGTCCCGGTCATCCTCTGCGGCACAGCCACAGATGCCGGCGGCCAGGTAGCCCGCGTCTGGTGCGAGGTGGATGACAGCAACGGCGAGCTGGACGGAACCCACGAACTGACCCTCGACGGCAACGGCGAGTTCTACAAACAGCTACTACTGAGGGCTGCGCGCTCCAGGACCAAGTGTGCAGACCGGACCTACGAACTGAGCGTATACGCCGCAGACACCTCCGGCAACGTGTCAGCCCCGGCCTGTTGTACCGTCATTGTCCCGCGCAACCAGCCGCGCCGGTGAATCCGGCACCACGGAACCTAGATCACCAGAACCAAAAGAGACCCGGCCAACCAGCCGGGTCTCGTCGTCTCTTGCCATCCGCCGTCCGCCGTTCGCCGTTTGGAGCGCGAAGCGACGTCCGCGCCGCAGGGAATCCCTGCCTCCGCATGCCGTCGCGTTCGCCGTTCGCCGTTTGGAGCGCGGGCATCCTTGCCCGCACGCCGTTGCCGTTGCCGTTGCCGTTGCCGTTGCCGTTGCCGTTGCCGTTGCCGTTGCCGTTGCCGTTGCCGTCTGCCGTTGCCGTCTGCCGTTGCCGTTGCCCTAAGGCCCGAAGGGCCGTCCGGCATCTAGCCAGGGCCGCAAGGCCCTGGTACCCGACACCTCAATCCCCGAGCCCCGAAGGGGCGCCAGCAACTGTTTTCTGTTTTCCGTTTTCCGTTCCCGCCGTTCCTCCGCCCCCTACCCCATCCCGCCCCCGCGCCCCGCCATCATCACTATGACGGCGATGTTCGCCAAGACCCCCACACTCCCCAGAACTATCGCCCACATCGCCTTCGACCGCGCGGACGTCGCCGTCAGCCTCCGGATATTGGCGTCCGCGAGGATCCTCGCCCCCATCACAATCGCCACCACCCCGGGCCCAGGCAGGCAACACACCAGTATTCCGAGAATCGCAATGATCAGCGCCGTGGTGCCCCGCCCATCCAACTCCGCCTCCTGCGGATTGAACCCCATCTCCCCAAGCACATCCGCCACCGGCCGCTGCGGCGTCACGGGCCTCGTCGTCGGCAGCCCTCCCCCTCCGCCAAAGGTCGGCGCGGGCGTCGGCGCCACTCCCCGGCACCCATAGGTCGTACAGCCCTGATTCTCGGCCCAGCAATCCGCATGATGCGGCAGCTTGCAGGCCGGGCAGGTCATCACCTGTTCTCCCGGCTTCAAGGGAAACCGGCAGTACGGGCAGGTCTTCCCAATCTCCTCTTCGGTAGCAGGATGAACCCCCTGCACGACCGGCGCACTCGGCCCGGCAGTGGCAGACGGTTCCTGGCTCTCGATGACAATGCCATCATCAGCCAGGTCAGGTGGCGCGCCGAAGGGTCGATAAGGTGGGGGAGAGGGACGTGCTGGCTCCGGACGTGACGGAGCGGGCGCCTGAGGGGCTTCGGGAGCCGCAGCCCCCGGCGTCTCCCGGCGCACGGGCAGACCAAAGATCTGCTGACCGCACTTGGGACAAAAGCGGCCCTGTACTCGAATGTTCTGCTGACAATAAGGGCAGCGCATGTATTAGGTGTACAACCTCAACCGCGTAGGTCGGTTCGTCTCGAACCGACATTCCAACCCATCTAGCCCCTCCCCGCCCAACTCCCAATCCCCTGTGGGAGGGGTCACTGCCCCCGTCGGCCCCCCCCAACCAGCGTGTCATCCTGACGAGCGTCCTCCCAGCGTGTCATCCTGAGGAGCGGCGTCAGCGACGAAGGATCTCCGCCACCTTCCCCTCATCCCCCACCCCCGCCGTTGCCTTCCCTGATCCCTGACCCCTGACCCCTGCCTCTACCCCAACTCAATCCCCAAGTCATCCCCGTCCCCCTCTTCTTTCTCCTCCTCCAGGTCACCCAACTCAATATCCAACTCCACTTCCGGCTGATACAGGTCTTTGGTATCCACCGGCAGCAAATGGGCATTCTGCTCGGCCCAGTGCGCGGCGACGGCATTGAGCGGGCTCTTGGGGTTGTAGTCCTGGTACATGATCATCTGACCGATCTTGATGATGATGTCCACGACGGTCTCCCCGGCGGCCCAGAAGTCTCCGATGCAGATATAGCTCCCGAAGTTCGGGTGGAAGATCGGCGTCTCGAGCACACACTTGGGCTTCTCGCGCGGGTAGTCCTTGTGCAGATAGATCCGCGCCCGGTGATAGTCACGGGTCTTGGGCCGGTTGGTGGTAGGATCGAGTTCGAGCCCGCGAACGCGGTACTCGATCACATACTCCTCCGTTGGATCGCCGGCTCCGGGTGTCACGGTAATATAAGTGTGCCCTGAAAACTCATTCAGGACGGCCTGGTAATCCGAATAGATGCGGCGCAATCGAGCATTCATGCAAAGATCCCCTGAAGCGGGTAATACGCAAACCCAGCAAAGCATACTAGAACAGTAAGGGAAAACGCAAGGAGCCACCTCGCCGCCCGGCCGCCGGAGGGGCCGAGCTTCAGCCGGCCCGCCGTCATCCCCGATCCACCAATGTGCCCTCGGAGGGGCCGCATGCGCAGCCTCATCGCGCATCCGGCCCAGCCGTTATCCCCGACCAACCCTCCCCCTCACCTCGCCATCTCTAGAACCCCCCAACCCCCTCGCCAGGTTCCACCCCACACCTCCCCCCCTGCCAAGCCACGCCTGAAAATGGGGACTGA
>JBDKRC010000201.1:0-1972 GCA_039683575.1 Armatimonadia bacterium
CATCCCCCTGCAGGCGGTAGGCGTGGCGCAGGCGGCTGACGTGGCGTTCACTACAGCCCATCAACTCGGCAGCCTGTGCCCGTGTCAGTTGCCCCTGCTGCAGTTGTTCGAGCACCTTGCTGTAGTAGCGTTCCTTGTGGCTCATCAGTAACTTCATGCCCTTCAGTTCGCCGAAGGGACATTTCTACTTTGCACAAGAGGGACATTACTACTTGGCAGCGACATATCCGGCGGATTGGTGTTGCCTTCTACCGTCTGCAATGGTAAACTACGCAGGCTGGTCTCACTTGTGACTGGCTTCACAATTCCCCGTTCGCACCAGTAGCTGCCCCACTTACCGCACCTACGGCACCTCAGGCGCCTCGCCTGGGGTCCGCGCGCGTGCGGGCTCAGGGCAGCTTGAATCGTGTTTGCCGTTTAACTGCATCCAACCGAGGAGGAAGCAATAGCATGGCCAAGCTGACCGAGGTACGCTGGCATGGAAGGGGTGGACAGGGCGCCAAGACTGCTGGCTACATTCTCGCCATCGCCTCTGCGGAAGCCGGCTGGAACATCCAGGCCTTCCCGGATTACGGCGCGGAGCGCCGTGGCGCACCCATGAGGTCCTATGTTCGCATCAGTGATGCCCCCATCCGTCTGCGCTCAGGCGTCAAGAAGCCCGATATCGTGGTAGTCCTCGACTCCACGCTACTGGGCAGCGAGGACGTCACCAGCGGTATGGCGGACGATGGTCTCCTGATCATCAATACCCCGCTGACGCCCGACGAGATCCGCAAGCAGCTCAAGAACCAGAAGGTCCGTCTCGCCACCTGCGACGCCACCGGCATTTCGACCGACACCATCGGCCGGGCAATCCCCAACACACCCATGCTGGGCGCGCTTGCCAAGCTCAGTGACGTCGTGACGCTTGAGGGCGCCAAGGCCGGGGCTCGCAAGCAGCTCGGCGAGAAGCTCGCTCCGGCGGTCATCGAAGGCAACATGAAGGCGATCGAGCGGGCCTACGAGGAGGTTCAACTAGGATGAGTCACTATCCCCCCCCCGCCAAATGGAATGAAATGGCCGAGGGTGGCGTGATCCCGGAGCCGGGCAACGCCGTGGAGTACTCGACCGGTGGCTGGCGCAACGAGCGCCCCATCAAGGACAACGAGTGCTGCATCGACTGCCACTTCTGCTGGGTCTACTGCCCCGACGACTCCATTTTGCGCACTGAAGATGGTAAGGTCAAGGGCGCAGGCGTCGACCTCGAGCATTGCAAGGGCTGCGGCATCTGCGCCAATGTCTGCCCGAAGGACTGCATCAAGATGGTCTCAGAAGTCGAGGCCCTGCAGAACGACTAACCGCCGCCACGCGGTAACCTCGCGTGGGTGGGTTCATCATGCGGACGTCACGTCCGCGAACCCACAATCATGCGGAAGCAGGTTCGAGACGAACCCGCCTACGCGAAAAATGGTTCAGATGAACCGCCTGCGCAACCAGAACTAAAGGAGGAAAACCATGGGTAAAGTTATGCCGCTCGAAGGCAACATGGCCGTCGCCGAAGCCATGCGGCAGATCAACCCGGATGTCGTGGCGGCCTATCCCATCACGCCGTCCACCGAAGTAGTGCAAACCTTCGCCCGGTTCGTCGCCGACGGACAGGTGAAGACAAACTTTGTCGCTGTCGAGTCCGAGCACTCCGCCATGAGCGCGTGTGTCGCCGCTGCCGCCGCCGGTGGGCGCGTCATGAACGCCACCAGCGCCAACGGTCTCGCCCTCATGTGGGAGATCCTGTATATCGTCAGCTCGCTGCGCCAGCCCGTCATCCTGACGCTGGTCAACCGCGCGCTGTCAGGCAACATCAACATCCACTGCGACCATTCCGACGGTATGGGCGCGCGGGACGCCGGCTGGATCCAGCTCTATGGCGAGAACTGTCAGGAATCCTATGACAACCTGATCCAGTGCACCGCCATCGCCGAGCGCCTCGATGTCC
>JBDKRC010000202.1:0-14221 GCA_039683575.1 Armatimonadia bacterium
TCGGTGGCGGCCTGGCTGAGCGGGTGGAGGTCGATGAAAAGTGGGTGCATTCTAGTTCACTTGCCGGCGGATGAATCGCCCCTGGCTGGCAGGGCTGCGGTGGGGGCCGCAGTAGCGGACCCCGCCAGCCGGGGCTCCCCCTTGCGACTATCCCGAGGGACAGAGGGACGCGCGTTCAGCTTTTCCTGCCGTCCGACGTTGCCGCCGGCCAGACCGCGAGCTGAGCGCGGTGAAGTGTACCCGGCCGTTTCGCCCCGGCCGGCCCTGTCAGGATTCAGGGTATGTGTGGGCTTGATCCTTTCTTGGCTGGCTTCTCCAGCTCGTACTGCTCGGCCTTGGCCTCCGGCGGGATGCCGATGAAGCGCCGGTGACCGTGCTGGTTCTGCACGATCAGGCCGTCCTCGCCGTGATCGAGCACCTTGTAGTCCTGCTGTGCACGTGACTTGTGCCCGGCCAGGTGCTCCCACTTGAGCTTGTGCTTCTGACCTTCATGCTCGACGGTGCAACCGTGGCGGCCGGTGCAGAGCACCTTGCCGACCTTGGGCTCACCTCGGTGGTGGAAGAACACCTCATCGCCGGGATAGGCGCGGCTCACGGATCCACCCTCCACACCGGCAGGCCAAATGACTTCTGCATGTCCTCGCCGTTGTCGTCCTGCGGGGCGTCCTTACCGGGAACCTGATCCTGATCAGGAGCGCCGCCCGGCTGACCGGGCTGGCCGGGCCCATTGCCGAACTGGCCAACGCCACCGGGTGCGTCCGGGTTGCCGTAGTCTTCCTGGCTGCCCTGCAGGTTCTGCATGTAGGCGCCCATGACCACCTGGTTGAGCGGTGCGTCGCCCCACTCGACCTCTTCCCAGCCGCGAGCCTTGCGGGCCTCGTTGACCGTACGGAGAGCCGTTTCTTCGACCCAGGACTGCTCCGGGGAGAGCTCGTCAAGGCCGGTCCAGCGGAAGCAATACTTGTCTCCAAAGTCGGAGACGATGTAGTCGCTGAAGATGTCCTCGTAGTAGGCCAGCAGCGGGCGCAAGCCCTTGTCCTTGGAGTTGATCAGCTTCTCTTCGGTGTCGCTGCCGGACAGCGAGCTTGTGCCCGCCGTGAAGCTCTCGAAGTTGATCTCGTCCGGCGCCATGCCGTAGATCGCGCAGATGATCGAGGTCAGGAAGGTCATCCACTTGGCGAACATGATCTCGTTCACGTCGACGCCGAAGTTCTCGAAGGAGGCCTTCGATTCCTGATTCTTCGAGACCATGACCGGCAGGGTCCAGGCATTGTTGATGCCCTTGACCATGGCGTTCCAGTAGCGCTTGAAGGCCGACAGATCCTCGTTTGAGTAGTCGCCGGAGAGGTGCAGCAGACCCTTCGGGATGGAGTTGCTGTCGAAGTATTTCAGGTTGTAGGTCATGGCGTTCAGCAGGCCAGTGACCACCTTGATCAGCAGCTCGGTCTCCGAGAACCCATAGGAACCCACCATGACGTCCGTGCGCGGGTTACGCGGCACATAGATCAGGTCGTCATAGGTGTAGGCGGCGCGCAGGTTCCCTTGGACCACCTGCAGGGCAAAGATCTCGTCGTCGCCGCGGTACCCGGATTCGGAGCACAGGCGGACAGTGGCGCCGTCGACAGCGTACATGCCATCAAGACCCAGCGACTTGTCCCGCTTCCACTCGGTTTCAATCGGCATCGAGTCCAGCACGAGGCTGTCGCGGACCAGTTTCGCCATGAAGTTGGAGAAGTTGTCGCGCTTCAGGCGCATGCGCTGGCGAGGGTTGGTTTCCCAGCCGCAGTTGGTGAAGAAGCCCTCGAGCAGCTTGATTGACTGCTGTTCCTGCTCGCCGAGTTTGGCAGTCGGGTCTTTCGGGCGAATGGCGAAGCCCGGCCCCTTCCCGCTCTCCTGCACCCGGCAGAAGCGGCGTACCTGGCGCTGGCGCGTCCAGATCACCGAGGACAGGATCGGCGTCTGGTCGACCATGGTCCGCATCAGGTCGAAGGCAAATGCGCCAGGCCGCTCGTAGTAATCCCCAAGCAGCTCGACCCGGCGTTCATCCAGGAACACCGACTGCATGCCAGGCTGCTTCTCCTTGATCGCTTTGGACGGGAACGGGATGACGTTGGGCTTGGTCAGCGCTTTCGTCATCTCCTGTTCGGCGTACTGGTTGCGCATGAACTCCACGACCGGGAGCATGTCGACGACGCTCGACGGCATCGCCGCTTTCTGGGCGACAGCCATGGCGTCGCGCTGCTCATCGGCAGGTGCGGCGGGATTGTGGGCTACTTCAAGGGCTTTATCGCTCATGCCCTGAAGGATGCTGTCACGACGACGGCCGGAGTACCGCCAGCTGCCAGATCGTCGTGACGCTACCCTTTAGAAAACACAATTCGCGGTAAGCACCATGACCGATAACGCCCCTGAGCAAGTCCCTGGAAAGCAGCTTCAAGACCTCGACCCTGCCAGCCCCATCACTGCAACAAGCTGGTTCCTGGTGGAGCAGAATGGGGTATCCAAGAGGGCTAATGCTGAAGACTTGCGTCCCTACTTCAAGGGCGACCAAGGTGATCAGGGCATCCAGGGGCCCATGGGCGACATCACCCCAGGGCTTGAGGCGCTTCAGCTTGATGTGCAGGAAAATGCATCTGTGGCGGAAAGCGCGGCAGATGCTGCAGTCGTCGCACAGGGACTCGCCAGCAACAGCGCCACTACTGCATCCGGTAGCGCCGCAGCCGCCCTCCAATCGGAGCAAAATGCGCTGGCCTACAAGGCGACCGCTGAGCAGGCGGCCAGCGATGCCAATACAGACGCACTTGCTGCCGCCCAGAGCAAGCTAGATGCCGCTGACAGCGCATCGACCGCAGCATCGCATAAGGACAACGCCGAAGTGGCGGCTCTTGCGGCCGCTCAGTCCGAGGCCAATGCCAGCGACTCTGAAAATGCCGCTACCGCATCGGCATTGACTGCGACCACTCAAGCCAGCCTCGCCACCGCCGCCAAGACCGCCGCCGAGTCCGCCCGCGATGCGGCGCAACTGTCTGCTGGGGTCTATGTGGATACGGCTGCCGGGCTGGCCGCAACGACCAGCGGCGATTATTTCAGCGTGCCATCGGCGGATTCCTCTGAGTACCTGATTCTTTACCGCAACAACCTCGGCGTGGCGGACGAGATCAAGCGTTACCCGAGTGCCGATGCTGCTGCAGCCTACATCACATCTCTCACTGATGAGGTATTTTTCCGCGTTGTTCCCAACCTGTTTTCGGCGGCAAATCTACTGGTGCGCCGGTACACCGCCGCAGGCACGTTCAACGACTATACCGCTGGCTATTCGCAGACCGCAACCGGCGACGGTCTGCGCGTCGCGATTCCGTCAGCCGGCTCCGGCAAGATCAAGCACTATGTCAGGACTGGCGTTTCGTGGACCTCTGAGTCGATGACTGCCGAGTTTCTTGACGTTGCATCACTGTCTGAATCGGCGGCTGTCGGCATTGGCGCCATCATTGGCGGCCAATACATCGCCTACACGCTATCGAAGACTGGTAACCTATTTGTGGTGAATGGCTTTGGCTCTACGCTAATTGTTTCTGGCCTCGGCACCTATGCCGCTGGTGACGACATCAAGTTCGCGCTCCATGGCGGCTACCTGCGAGTCTATGTCAATGGCAGCCAGTGGTACGAAGCCGCCATCGCAGAGGACTTCACTGCCGGTGAGCTTATCTTTGCGCAGATAGGCTTCCTGTCATATACCGGAAAGGTCACGTCCAACTTCGACCCAGTGCGCACCTATATCTCCGACTCGGTCGCTTCCGCTTTCCCCAATGTCTTTTACAGCTACTCGCTCACGGGCGGCTCTACTTCCGGGAATGAGTTTTTTATGGTGTATTCGCGGTTGGCGGGGGAGCGCTACGTCGGTTACAAGATCGGCCGTTTTGTGCATGTCTCTGAGCTGGTCTTTGCTGACTACTGGCGGCTGGAAGAGGCGGCGTTGTTCATCTACAACCCGCTGGAAAACCAGTTTGAAAAGACCGGCGTCGTGCTGCTGGGGAGTGGTGAAAACGAGTGTGTCTGGAAGCGGAATTCATCCAAGGACGACTTTACGGGCGGCATCCACGGCGACGAAAAAACCACCGCCGTTTCGTTCTTTGCTGGCGGTGTTGAGATCGACCCGGCGCTGCTGTCGTCCGCCATTGCGCTCACCCCGTGCGATAGCTTCAGCTACAAGGTGCTGTCCAACATGCACGCTACTGCCGAGGGCGGCGTGCCGATTGCGGGGCATCCTGTCGAGTGCACCCACATCAAGGTCACGTCATTTCACGGTGGCGGATACAGGACGTTTAATAGGATGACCTGGGTGAATCCGGGACTGGTGACGCTCTGGTATGCCGGGATCGCCTGTATCGGCAAGGACGCCGCCTCCGACGGGTATACGGACGGCACTTATGTGGCTGCGGCCTACACTGGCTCTGGCGATAATGTTGATAAGGCTGTCGGGCCGCGTGAATTCCACGCATGGAATGCGACGCTCGGGTACTCGGCAGAAGTGACCAGCCGAATCATGAAGCCTGCAGATCAGGACGCAGCCGCAACCCTGTTCATTCATGACCGCACTACCGACAGCAAGTATTACCGGCGTCAGGCCCCGGTCACGGTCGTGGCTGGCGACGTGTGGGAGAGCGAGATGACGGTCGCCTACTCAACGAGCAATCCGTAACGCTGACCCCTGATACAAAGTCAGGTTATCTCCAGCCCAATACCCTGAAAAATTAACCACATACGCGCGCTCGACCAAAATCCGGGCGCGCATAGGGCGCTTTTACTCAAAATTGCTTGCCTTTGCTCTTTTTTGAGGCGTAGAATCCACCCAGCAACCAGCAAAGGGGAAGATTCATGGCCGACCGCATCGCTCTCGCTCTCGCCGCCTGCGAAGGGCTCACCAACGAAGAGCTCGCAGCCAGAGGCGCCGGCTCGTTCAAGAAGATGATCCGCCGCAAGCGCATGTACGCCACCGTTGCCAGAGGGCTGGCGATGGACGTGCAGGTCGTTGCCGGCAAGCTCGCCAAGGCTCAGGACGAGGCCGCCAAGGCCAAGGCCACCGCCTCCATGCTGGAATCTCTCGACGCGCCGATCACCGACACCTCGCAGGCCCAGGAGCTCCTGGCCAGCGCCTTGCAGAAAGGGGGCTGATGCCCGACCCGCCGCCCGGTCGGTCACCGGGTACCCGACAAGAGAAAGGACATGTTACGACTCATCAAGAACGCCATTGTTTTCAAGGCGGCGCTGCCTGCCGCCGAACACATGACCACCCATCTGGCCGAGCTGCCTCACGGCCCCCTCACCGAGGCACAGTTGTGCCGGACCAGCTTCGTCCCGAACAGCACGACCAACGAGCTCGTGACCCCCTTCGAGGGCGGCTATTCCTTCTGTCTCCGCATGGACGAGAAGATCCTGCCGACGTCGATCGTGCGGGCCAGGGCTGCTGAGCGCTTCGCCGAGGCCGAGGCCAAGATGACGCGGCGCCTCAAGAAGGTCGAGCGTGACGCCATCCGTGAGCAGGTGTTCCTCGAGCTCGCTAAGGTTGCCCTGATCAAGACCACCGTCGTCACGGCCTTCTATCACCATGCCGAGCAGCTGCTGGTCGTTGCCACCCCGAGCAAGCGTCTGGCGCAGGTGCTGATCGCCTTAGTCATCAAGGTTGTCGGCTCGGTGAAGACCGAGACCATCCGCATCAGCGACATCAAGCACGGCCTGACCACGCGCCTTGGCAACCACTTGGAAGGTGCTGTCGACAATCCGCCGTTCGGTGACTTCGAGCTGGGTGAATTCTGTGAGCTGAAGAAGGGCAGCGAGAAGGTCAGCTACCAGATCAGCGACCTCAGCACCGCCTCCAGCGGGCTCAGCGACGCCATTGGCGATGGCTTCGAGGTGGATCGCATTCAGCTGACCTACAAGGACGTGACCTTTAAGCTGACCGCTGATTTCCACTTCAAGTCCGTGACCTTCGCCACCGAGCTCGAGCACGACGAGGCCGAGGCCTGCGATCCGGCCTTCATCTGGCGCCACGAAGCGTCTGTCCAGCTGCTGCAGTTTGCGGCCGTAGTGACGACGGTCTGCGACCTGCTGGGCTACCAGCCGCCAGCCAACGAGGCCTGACCCCCATCCGCCCGGCTCCGGCCGGGCCCCACTCCAGAGAGAAAGGTATGAGCGTTTACAAGCGTTATTTCGAAATCAAGGACGCGGCCACACTCGCAAAGATTGACCAGATCCTGGCTGATCAGGAGGCCTATAACGAAGGGCTAAAAAAGATCAAAGAGGACATCTGTGCAACCCAGGTATTCACCTACAGCCGCAGCGGACGCCTTGCAGGTTTCGCGTTTGCTTCCCCTCATGACCTCTCCGATTTCAAGCGCGTAGGGGGTGCCTGGTTACCGAAGAAGAACACCTCCGTCGGCAGGGCAATCTGGAAGCAGATCAACCGTCTTAAATGCCCCGGGACACTGGATGACGCCCTTAGCGTCTCAGGAATCTTCCACGAGCTTTGCCTCACTGATGGCAGCATGGGTTATGGCGCCAGTATCTGCGGATCAAAGACCAAAAAACGCTGGTTTGCTGTAGTGCCGTGGCGCGATGTCGATCCGAAAGAAATGGAGCAGTACAAGGCCGACAATGCGGCCGGCAATCGCTACTGCGCGGCACTTGATCATCTTCAGTGGGTTCCGCCAGCTGAGTGGGTTGAGATGAAGGAATGGCAGCTGCTGAAGGCCATGGACGAACTGAAGGGGGCGGCATGAGCCTACCATTCTCCCCTGGCATTCACCCCAGCGTCCTGGCCGCCAACGAAGACGAGCTCCGGCGGGTGTTCCCGCCAGAGAACGAGCGCGAGGAGTTTCTGCATCGCGTCATCGAGTGGCTGTCGCCGCTGGCAGAGATCAACACCATCACGGAGATCTCAGACCTCGACCCGGAGGACCGGGAGCAGGTCATGACAGTCGCGGATGCCCTGCGGGACAAGGAGAACGCCGTGAGAGAAAGCGGCGACCTGCGCGAGCGGCTCAGGGTGCTTCGGCTTGGCGTCAAGGGGGCCTACCTCGAGGGCGCTGCCATCGCGTCGGTTGAAGGCCGCCTCGAGGCGATCCTCGCTCGCCTCCAGGCGCTGATCAAGGACATCGACAGCCGCTACCCCTAAGCCCCTTCCTTTGCGATAAACGCCCAACAGCCCGGGTCACCGGGCTTCACCTTGTACCCATTCTCGTTGCAGAAGCCGGTGGCCTCATCCCGGTTGGTGCAGCGGCCGCACACCTCATCCCGCGAGACCTGCAGCTGCTCGAGTACGGCAGTGACCGTGCCGGGCACGTGGATCTCGTGCGGGTCCAGCGTCTTCGCCGGGCTCGTCCCGACTGGCGGGATGATGAAGGTGCTGGTGCCGTGCGATCGTGACCAGGCGACGTCGCACAGCATGTTGGCGTAGCTGAAGTGAGGGTCGATGCCGATCTTCTTCACGCTGCGCTTGTACTGGTTGGTTTCCTCGTCCTTCTCGGCCACCAGTGCGGTCTTGGTGAGGTGAGTGAACATGCGGGGCAGGACAGGCACGGTCTGCCGCTGGCCCTTCTCAATCACCTCCTGGACAAGCCCCTGCGGGTCAGGGAAGAGGCAGAACGGCTGCTTGCCCGTGAACCTGGCCATGGACACCTGCATGCACTTGTACTGGTCCATGCGCAGCGTGTAGCGGTCTCGCTCATCCTCGTCGGTCCGGCGATCGGACGCATCCATTTTAGGACCGTCACCCCAGACGATCATGCCCTCGACCACCGAGCCGAAGCTGTTGCAGATAAAGACCCGGCCGGGGTGCCGGTTGGCGAAGCGCTTGGCGTCGTTGTAGTTCGGGTTGATTTCCACCACGCAGACCGCCACGCCATAGGCATCCATGAGCTCGGAGCAGCGATCGAACGGATCCGCGCTGTAGACCTCCTCGACATGGATCGTGGCCTGGCGCCCGTCCGGCAGGCGCTCCTTGATGACCACGACGTTGAAGTTGCCCATCTGGTCGATGCCCATGTAGGTGCCAGTGGCGCGCGTCTTCCAGGTGACGCCGGCGGCCTTGCCGGCCTCCACGCAGGCCGCCAGGTGCTCGAGGTTCACCGGCACCTGGCTCGGGTCGAGATACGGCTTCCCGAGCTTACGGTTGAAGAAGTTCTTCATATCCGTAGCGGTGTTGTAGGCGAAGATGATTTCACCTGGGCTGATCGTGGGCGACAGGAACTGCGGGAAGTGAATCGACCGGATGGGCGCCTCGCCCTTCTCGTTCTCGGGTGCGTCCGGTATCCATTCGCCGCGCTGGGGATCATCGATCCAGCCACCGCACTCCGCGCAGACATACCGGTGCCGGTCGATCGAGGGGTCGAACTTGATGCACTCCGGGAAGTAGTCGTCGAGCGGCTTCCGGTTGAGGCAGTGCGGGCACTCGGTATGAAAGCGGAACTGGCTGCCGCGTTTGTACCAGTGATGAATGTCAGCGTCGGGCCAGTTGGCCGTTGAGCCCATGATCGTATAGCGGATGGAGCTGGCGGACAGACGCTCGCGGGTCTTTTCCATTTGCTCCAGGGTCATCTCCTGCACCTCGTCGAAGGACAGGATATCCATGGGTATGGATTCGGTTGTGGCGCGGCCGGATGTCCACGAGAACACGAACATGGCCTCGGCGATGCGGCGGGTTCGCACGTTGCCCTCGGTGCCGGTCTTGCCGCCGTCATCCTTGTTGCTCGCCGTCATCAGGCGGTGCACGGGCGGGATGGTGCGGACGATCGGCATGAAGCGCTCGGAGGACTTGAGGCCTGCGAGGTTCATGTCAGGCAGGAACATACCTACCGTGGCAGGGCCGAACTTGATGCCAAGATAGATCACGGCCAGCATCTCCATGACCGTAAAGCCCACCTGGGCGCACTTCATCAGCACCAGCGTCTTGCGGAAGGCCTCCTCCGGATTGCTGGGGATCTGGTCGTAGATCCACGCCATGGCCGGGCGGTTTTCGAGCGTGAAAGGCCGGCCATCCACCTTGAGGCCATCGGCCGCCAGGCGCTCGCACCACTGCCGGAAGGTCTCGTCGGGACCAATGACGCGCTGGGCCGCCGAGAGCTCGATCGCCACGTCGAGGAACTCGGCACCGAACCGCTGCCGGTATTCCGACTCGGTGACGCTCATCGCCTCGGTGGCGGTCTCCGCCGGCAGGTGCGGGTTGCTGAAGGAGTCGAACTGCCAGCAGGACCAGTCCGGATCCGACTGGCCCCGGTGCCACAGCTTGTAGAAGTCGTTCCGCTTGCCGTACGCGCCAGACAGGAACCATGCCTCGCCCTTGTGCTCGCGCAGGGCCTCGCTGAGCACGTCCTCCCAGAGGTTCAGGAAGTCGGGCACCTGGCGCACGTTGTCGACCACGATCAGGCCGAACTGAGGGAAGCTGTCCCGCGGCTCATCGAGCGAGTAGAAGAACAGGCTGTTCCCGCTCTTGAGCTCGACCTCGCGCCGGTTCACCACGCGCTTGATCATCGGGTCGATTGCGCGCATCACCGTGCGTCGGACCTCGACCAGGTCGTCCTTGGTGGCGGAAAACCAGGCGACCGGCGCCTTGCCGGACAGGGCGCCGGCCTTGGATGTGATCAGTACCTCGATGCCGAGAGTCGTCTTGCCTGCCTTCTCGCCCATGGCGACGGCATTGAAACGGCTGGCACGGTCGAGAATCTTCTTCTGGGCTGGATGGGGCGTCGGGAGACGTATTTTGATTTCGGCCATTCTTCAATTTTGCAGTCACGACAACAAAAACCCCGCCGGAGCGGGGTCTTGTCATTCTGGCTGGACGTCGGCCAACTGCATCAGTGTCTTGTAGGCTGTGTCGGCACGGTCAGTCTCGACCAGCGCCCGGTGCTCTTTCATGAACTCACGGATGCCGCGCTTCACCAGCCCAGGCTCCGCCCCGACCAGATCGACGGGGTGAAAAAAGTTGCCCTGGTAGTAGTAGAGCCGGCGCCGGCCGCGACCCGGTAGGTCCATGATGTGGATCTCGTTTGGGCTCATGTCGGCGCCTCGAAAAACGCGAACGGCTCCACCGTGATACCACCCTCGCGCAGCATGGACGCCGAGGTCGCAAGGCTGTCAGCCCAGCGAGCCTCGAACTCCGCGTCCACCAGGTACACGACGCGCTTCACCGTGCGGGCCGCCAGGATGTGCAGGGCGCAGCCGGCGCAGGGATGGCGAGTGACGTACAGCGTCTGCACCTCGAAGGGTGCATTCGCCAGCGCATTGACCTCCGCATGCAGGGTCAGCTGCAGCTTCTGCTCGCGATCGTGCAGCCGCTCGGGATGGTCACTTATCCCGGGCGGGAAGCCGTTGTAGCCCCAGGCCACGAGATTCGGCCGGTTGCCGACGGCAATGCTGCAGACCTTTGTGCTGGGGTCTTTGCTCCAGATTTCGGCCAGAGCCACAGCTGAGCGCATGAAGCGGAGGTCTTTGCTCATGGCGTCACCTCCGGCACTTCCACCTCGTCACCCAACTTGCTGGCAACGAAGGCGCGCATGGCGGCGATCAGTGGTGTGGGGCCGAACTTCCAGCCTTCGGACCAGCTATCAGCGTCGGTGATCCGCGCGCCCCATTCCGGCGCGTCGTTGGACGGCCTCGTTTCGATGCGCTCGCGCTCGATGATCGGGCCGCCGTGGCTCCAGTCGGTTGAAGGGCTGAATATCTCAAGGTCACCATCGCCAAATCCGACCATGATGAAGTCTCCCTGCATGGCCTCATTGCAAAGAGGAAGGCCATCTGCCTTCGCCACCGCCAAATCCAACTGCACTCCTATCAGGTCGGCCGTCTTGATCTTGACCATGTCAGGCCCCCGTGCTGCCGAAGCCGCCCGTGCCGCGCTCGGTCTCGGTGAGGTCGGCCACCTCAACGAACTGCACCTGCTGCACGGGGATGACCATGGCCTGGGCGATGCGGTCGCCGTGGTTGACAGCGAAGCGCGGGAGGGCGCCCATGTTGTCACAGGTGAGCTTCACCTGCAGTTCACCACGGTAGTCGGAGTCGATCACGCCGACGCAGTTGGCCAGACGGATGTCGTTCTTGAAGCCGTGACCGCTGCGGCTGAACACCAGCATCACGTGGTCCTCGGGAATCTGAAAGGCGAGGCCGGTGCGGATGGTTGCCGGCTGGTCAACATAGACCTCCTCGCAGACATCATCATCCATGAATGCGTGCAGGTCGAAGCAGGCCGCCCCTTGGCTCTGGTACTTCGGCACAATGGCATCGGGGTGCAGCTTCTTGACCTTGAGCTGCAACACATTCTCGACCGGTGCGGTCGCCGGCCGGCAGTCCGCCAGAGCAAAGACGATGCCACGGCAGTAGACCTCACCGTCTTCAACGATCTCGAAGGTCTCGTGCGGGATTTCCGTCTGGTAGGTCCAGGAGATATTCGAGCCCGGCACGGCGCACCACTTGGCTTCGATTTCAAAGGCCAGCGGCTTGCGAGCCATGTAGTCGGCGATCTGCTCGTCCTCGTCGATATCTGCACGGTTCGGCAGGAGGCCGCGAGCGTCGACCAGGGCAGATCCGCCATCGTAGGCGCCGACTTCATCATGGATGGCGCCGCGGAACTCCATCAGGTCATCGCTGGCACCAAACACCACGACGAGGCCGGCGGCCTTGGCCTGGGCTTCCTCGTCCTTGGTGATTTCGCGGGCGTATTCGCGGCCATTCAGCAGTGCAGCCAGTTCTTTTGCGTTCACGGGTATTACCTCTTCTTTTTGGGGCTATGCGCCCGGGTCACAGGGGAATCTTCGCAAGCTCGATCGCCTTGATGAGCCGCTGGTAGTTGGTGGGCTCATGGCCTTCGGATAGCTTCACGACCAGCACGCAGTCGTCGCCAAGCCCCCAACGCAGAGCCAGGAAGCTGCCCGGCTCAATGTTGCCAAAGATGTCAATGCTAGGATTGGCGGCAAACGCCTCTGCAGCGCGCTTAGCGAAGGCCTGCTGCTCTTCCTCTTGCCCGAGGGTGGTCGTCCTCATGGCAGCACCTTCGCGATCGCAGAAAGCGCGGCATTGTAGCGGGCCAGCGGCTTGTGAGCGATGCTGTCCAGATCGCCGGTGCCCGGGGCGGTATGGCTGTCAATGAGCGCCTTTCGGTCCTCCTCAATGACTGCCTTCGCCAGCTGGATAGCAGCCTCGGCATTCCGCAGCCGCTGCACGAGCTCCAGCACCGCAGCAGGGTTCGCGGCAGCGATGAAGCGCTGACGCTGACCATCCTTGCAGTCCGTCCGGAGGTATACCTCGACCACCTCCTGGCCCGCCTTCTCAGGGCCAAGAGCAGGGTCGGAGTGGCACAGGTAGATCGTACCAGTCCCGTCTCCGAACCATTGCTCCGGTCCCACGGCCAGTGCGGCCTGCTCGATAGCGTCAATGTCTATGTTCACTTCCTTTCTCCAGCCGGGCAGGCCCGGCACTCAAATACTCAGTTACTCAACACGGTCAGCGGTCAGGATCACCACGGATACGCTGGTGCCGGCGAATTGATTGTCGAACGGTCCGTACCAGTCGCAGTCCCACCCAGGCAGCAAGTCCTTGCCCTTGGCCGAGGCTGGAAGGATTGCGACAAGGCGGCCCGTCCAGAACCCTTTCCCGCCAGATTTCACCAGGCCGGCTGCAGCCTGCAGGTGTGCCTGCCAGCGGCCTTCGCTGAACGGCGGGTTCATCACCACACGGTCAAACAGCGGCTTCATGACAGATGCCAGCGACAGGAAGTCCCCTTGCGTGACGGCGAAGCCCTTGGCTTCAAGAATGCTTGCGCGCAGCTCTGAAACCTCGATGCAGTGCGTCGCATCCACCGGCATGTGATCAGCAATCGCTCCGGTACCGGCGCTCGGTTCCAGGCACTTCATGCCGGGTTGGATGTGCGCCATCTGCACCACCTTGGCCGCAAGGCCCTCCGGGGTCGGGTAGAACTGGTGCGACTTGTCATCCGGGATGCAGCCGCTGCACACGATCTCGTCCAGCACCGCCTGCGGCTCATAGTCGAAGCGGAAGAGGGTCTGGTTGCCGATCTTGTCGCGCACGCCACCGATGGCTTCCAGCACGCGCTCGGCCTCGGCCATGGCGCCCTTGTCGGCATCGTAGACGCAGATGGCGCGCGTCCGCGGGATGTTGCGCCAGGGGTTGCGGAAGTCGTCCACCTTCTCCCGGGCCTCGGTGGCGCTGGCCAACAGGCCGACCACGGCAAAGGGCAGAGGCCGCTGCATCAACCGGTGTTCCTTCGGCGCCTTCTTCGGCCGCTCCCGGAACTTCGGCGGGATCGCCATGGGGTACAGGCTTGCCAGCACGCCATTCAGCCGCCACGCCATGTCCGGATGCACCTCGAGGTGGGCGGTGCCGGCGCCGTTGTAGATGCGCATCCGCAGCGCACCGCCATCGATGTCAGCCCACTCGCCGTTGCGCTGGCGCACCCGCTTGATCAGGCCATCGGTTGCGCCGTGCTTCGGCTCGTCGCGCCCCATGAACTTGGCGATGATGCAGCGCAGGTCGTTGATGTAGCCGCTGCGGCTCCAGCTCATGGAGCCATAGCTGTCGATCACCCCGGAGATGATCATGCGCTTGCCAAAGCCCTCCGGCCGGTTGGTGACGTGCGTGCCAGACAGGGCGCGGAAGATGCCGTCGACCCGCTCAGCGAAAAACTTCGAACGGCTGGCAAGCATGTCCGCGATCGTGCTCCGGACGGTGTCCTCCTCGAAGTCAGGCGCCGTCTTGTTGCGGATCTGCTCGTGCCACTCGTCGCGCCGCTTCTGCGGCATGCAGTCGAGCACGTCGGTCAGGCCGAGAGCGCGCTGCCAGTAGGCGGAATTGAGCGACGCGATGGCGCCGGCCGGGTCGAACAGTTTGTCCAGCCGGTACCAGCCGTCACGCTCGCTCTTGTTGCCGTCGATGAAGTAATGCACCACGCCACCGAGCTCGCCGGCCATGACCTCGGCCACCTGATCAATGCGAGCACGTTCCTGCTTGTACTGCCCGATCAGGCTGTCGATCAGGTCGGACGACATCGGCGCGAAGAATTCCGCGCTGTCATCGATCAGCTCGCCATCGAGGCTTTGGACGATGGCGTTCAAAACAGGCCCTTCTGGCGACGCGAGGTGCTGTACGGCGGGATCTCCTGCAGGCGCGCCATGATGCTCCAGAAGCCGGCATAGGCGTCGTGGAGCTTGCTGTTGCG
>JBDKRC010000203.1:0-3465 GCA_039683575.1 Armatimonadia bacterium
GCGGCCATTGGCGCTAACAAAAAACCGTAGGGCGGGCGGCTCGCCCGCCCCGGCGTGCCTACGGGCGAGCGAGCCGCCCGCCCTACTAGTGAAACTGAGACCTAAGTTAGCGCGTATGGGGGCCGGGGGTGAGGCTTAACGCGGCCTCAGCGCACTAGCGTCAGCGGCGCGATCGCCGCGGTCTGTGTGCCCCCGGTGCCTCGCGCCGTGACCCTCACGAGGTAGTTGCCCGCCGGGACGTTGGTCCCGGTTTTGGACTTGCCATTCCACAGCAGGCTGCTCACACCAGATGGCAGGTCCTGCTCGGGCAATTCGGCCACAACGCGGCCTGCGATGTTGCAGATGACCGTCCGCACGCTCGCGGCGGAGGTGAGGTTGACGGTGACCTGCGCGCCAACGGGGGTCGGCGCCGCAGCCACTGCCATGACTCTGCCGTCGTCCAGGCCAGCCGTCTGGAACGTGTACTCCTCAGCCCAGCCCAGCACCCGGCTGCTCGTGCAGACGATGCCGGCCGCCAAACGTACCTGGTAGAGCGTATTGGCCAGCAGCGGGCTCTTGGGGGTGAAGCGGACCTTCCGGTTCCGCCAGATCCAAGACGCGGATCCCGGAACCAGATTGCCTCCGCAATAGACCCTCAGTCTCCGGTTCACGGAGAGTTGATCGACCGGCCAGCGGAAGGTGATCTCGATGGTGCTGTTGGTGGGCACGCTAATGGCAGCGTCGGCCGGGCTGAGGCTCACGACCATCCTCACGATTGTGACTGTCTTGTGGGCCTTCCAGGCGCTATAGGCAGTCCCGTCGAAGGCTCGCGCGCGCACCTGCCAGGTCTCCCCGAAGTTCACCTTCGCCGCCGGTAGCACTCGGCCGGGATTGTCCACCCACTTGGTCAGGTACCCGCCACCCTCGGCGAGCTTGACCCACTGGTATTCGTAGCTGATGGCGTCATTGTTGGCATCAGTGCTGTCGCTGGTCGTTGCGGTCAAGTCTTCCTTACCCGGGATCGAGGGGCTGATCAACACGTAGATGGGCCGGGTAGGCGCGTCGTTCGCGACATGGATGGTGACCGTAGCCACATTCGAGTCGAGCGCGCCGTCATTGGCCTTGTAGGTGAAGGTGTCGTCGCCCACGTAGTCCGTGGTGGGCGTATAGGCAAAGGAGCCATCCGAGTTGAGGGTAAGGCTGCCGTGGGCTGGATCGGTCACCTTTACGGCGGTGAGGTTGTCCGAGTTCGGGTCCGTGTCGTTCCCCAGCACTCCCGGAGCGTTCACCGTCAGTTGGACGTTCTTTGAGGCGTTATACGAGTCCTCAGAGGCGGCTGGCTCCCCGTTCACCTTGATGGTAACCAGGACCGGTGCACTGACGTCCATGCCGTCGGTGGCCGTATAGGTGAACGTAACCGAACCTGCAAAGTCCGCCACCGGCGTATACGAGAATGAGCCATCGGAGTTGAAAACCAGCGTGCCACTGCCCACGTCCGTACCCAGGCTAGCGGTCAGGCCCCGGCCGTTGTCGTCATAGTCATTGCCGAGCACACCGGGTGCCGGCACATTGAGCGGCGCGTTCTTGGTGGTGGTGTAGTTGTCGGCAGCAACGATTGGCAAGGCAAACGCTGCTGCGGAGCATGACAACACCAGGATCAGACAGACAACTGCAAGTGGCAAACTTCTGGGACGCATCGGGGCCTCCTTGAGGTAGCATAACATTGCAGTCCTGTGCATGGGATGCACTTTAGGAACTGCCTCAACTTTGGAAAGAGAATAATTCACTGTTCGCCGAACCATGTGCAGCGGCCTCCTTCTTATCTCGCACGTTCTACCATGATGGGAGGTCGTCGTCGCCCACGCTCTTTCCGTCAAGTGGGACGTCGGGTCAGGGTAGGTTTGCGTTGTCGTTGGCAGGGCAAATCCTCAGTTCACAGGTCCCGTGCAGAGCGTCTTGTTTGCGGACGCCAGTTGGGAATTTCTGTGAATCTGGGGTTTGTTGGACTGTATGGCAGAAGTGTGAACTTGCTTTGGGAGCGCCGGAGCGGGGGCTGGTTGAGGCGAGGGTTGAGAAGCAGTTCTTGGCGTTTTCGCGTTTTGTACAACACGGAAATGGCCGCTACGGGCCTTGAGAGCCCATAGCGGCCATTATGGCTTCGCGAGAAGCGCTTAGTGATTCACTTTCTGAAGTGCCACTATTTAAGGAACACCTTAAATAGGGCGAAGAGGACGCTGAGCGGGACGTAGCGGCCACTTTTGGGTATGTGACCGCGTTATGCAACCGGGTCAATCTACCCTGACGAGAATATCCTGCAGGGCGCGTTCGCAGTACCCGCACTTGTGACATTTCTGGTCGCACGTTGAAGTCTGTTCATACCAGTCCGAGGGGAACCTGTCATTGTCCATCACATAGGGCGCCAGTGCCGGCGCAAATCCGGGCTCGAACAGGTCCAGCAGGTTACCCCGGCACTTCCGCGCGACGTAGGCGCTGATCACCATTTCCGGCCGCGCATGCATCCTGGTCGCCAGCTTCATCAGCGGCACCAGGTCCTCATAGTGGTGCAGATCCTCCGGCCGGATCCAACTGCTCTGCAGTATCACGGGCCAGTGCTTTTGGTCGCTGAGGTAGTTCCAGCACACGTGGGGGCGGAATCCGTCCATCCGCAGTGACTCGTCCACCTCGCGTTCGTGGGCCACGAGGTTGTCATGGAAGGTCTGCCCGGAGCAGAATCCCAGGCAGCCGCTGTTGGCCAGCATGTACAATCGCTTGCCCTCGCTGTCGGTCCACTCCTTGATCTCCTCGACGTACTCGCGGTTGCGCTGGCGGTCGCGCTGGACGTAGTAGCCATCGAACAGATGGGCCACGTACTGCATGCCGCGCACGGTCCCGATGCGCATGTTGACCGAGGCGCGGACCTCAACTTGCGGGAACTCGTGCTTGATGACCCAGGCCACCGCCGGCGAGGTCGTGGTAACGGTCTGAATCCCCCCCACAAGCTCTCCCAGGTGGTCAAGGACCGATATGACCTGATGTTGCAGGTACTGGCTCACGGCGTTGCCGCCGTAGCAATTGGCGTTGAACAGCAGGTCGAGGTTGATCCCCATCTCCCGCAAGACGATGAGGTCGGCCTCGAGGCGCTGCTGGCCTGTCCAGTCGGTGTAACCGCGGCGCTGAGTCAAAGCAGCACGCCCAGAGGGCATGTCACCCCACGGGAAGTATACCTCCGTGATGTGGTCGCGGTAGCGGGCCACAAGGTCGCTGAAGGGAGCTTCGTCAGGGTCCGAAAGCTGATAGCCTACTGCAAACGGCATGGTATCACCTGACAGTTAGATAGCCTGAGGCACAAGTCAGGTTCCACGGCGGCCAGGGAGGAACCTGCGCAAGGGAGGAGAGCAAAAAAGAGGGACCGGCCGTGGCCGGTCCCTCTTGCTGTGAGCCTTTGGGCGCGTCTGTACGGCGAAGATGGCTTACCAGACCCAGGCG
>JBDKRC010000204.1:0-36510 GCA_039683575.1 Armatimonadia bacterium
GTGAGCTTTGGGCTGCAGAAGCTGCTGCGGTTCCAGCACGGCGACGGGGGCTGGCACTGGTGGGAGTTCGATGAGAGCGATCCGTTCATCAGCGCATATGTGGTCTATGGGCTGAAGCTGGCGGATATGAATGGCTACGTGGCAGCGCATGCGGCCATGGTGCGCGGGACCGCGTACTTGCGCGAGGCGCTGAAGGCGGAGCAGTATCGCGACGCGCAGGCGTACCTGCTGTGGGCGCTGGCGTTTGCGGATGTTTGGCCGGAGGCGAAGGACCTGCAGGAGGCGAGCGCGCTGGCGGAGACCCTGGCGGGGCAGCGGGCGAAGCTGGATATCTTCAGCCGGGCGAGCCTGGCGCTGGCGATGGATAAGCTGGCGGCGGTGAAGGGGCAGGAGGCGGGGACGCAGGCGAAGCTGGCAGGGCTGGCGCGGACGATTGCCGGGGAGCTTGAGGCAGAGGGCAAGCCGCTCGGAACGGGCGCATACTGGGCGGCGGACGGGCGGTACAAGTACTCGTGGCTGGACAACAATGTGGAAGTCACGAGCCAGGTGCTGACGGCGCTTCTGACGCTCAAGCCCGACAGCCCGAAGATCGTGCCGGCGGTGCAGTGGCTGATGGCGGCGCGGCAGGGCAAGCAGTGGACCTCAACCAAAGACACGGCGGCAGCAGTGCTGGCGCTGACCAAGTACCTGCAGCAGAGCAAGGAACTGCAGCCGAACTATACGGCGAAGGTCTACAGCGGGAACAAGGTCATCAAGGAAATCGTCTTCACACCCGCGGACGCGTTCAAGGACCCGGTGAAGGTGGTTGTGCCGGCGCTTGATATGGGGGCGCTGCGGGTGGCCAAGCAAGGCAACGGCAACCTGTACTACAGCGCACGGTTGAGCTACCTGCTGCCGAGCAAGGATGTTGTGCCGGTGGCGAAGGGGATCACCGTGGAGCGGAAGTACCGGGTGCCGGCGGAGGACCCGTCGGGCGCTGGGACGCTGGAGCCGGGGCAGGTTGTGTTCGTGAATGTGACCGTGCGGACGGAGGACAATCTGCGGTACGCGCTACTGCAGGAGCCGATTCCGGCGGGGTGTGAGGTTGTGAACACCGAGGAGGACCGCATCCCCGAGATCGGGGTCGAGCGGCGCGAGGTGTGGGACAACAAGCTGGTGCTGTACTTCAACTACCTGCCGCGCGGCGAGCGGACGTTCACGTATGTGCTGCGGACCGAGGCGCCGGGGAACTACCGGATCCTGCCGAGCATGGCAGAGCTGATGTACTTCCCGGAGGTGCGGGGGAATGGGAAGCCGGTGCGGATGCTGGTGGGGGAGGCGGAGTGACGGGAGAAAAGGCATACAGGATGTACAGGATGAAGGCAAGGATGGACAGGATATAAGGATGTGAGGATGGGGAGGATTTTGGCGATCTTAGGCCAGGCGACATTCTCCGCATGGAGGTCTGTGATGCGCCCCGTAATACCAGTCCTGTTGGGCCTCATACTGTTGTTGATGGCTGCGTTCGCGATTCGACAGGTCTCACGTAGGGCCCCGGGCAGCGACAAGGCAAGCGAGACCAAGGCTCTGCCGGAGCCCGCTAAGACAGTACCGACACCGGCAAAGGCAAGCCAGCCTCCCGCCAAACGCAGCCCTGCGGAAATGGTTGTACAGTTGTACGGAGATGAGACAACGTCGAACGGAACACTGATATCAGACGTCTGGGCAGCGGTGGTATCCGACGGCAAGGACAAGCGCAAGATTGTCGTTGAGCCGGTATTGCTCCCGGTGTCGCCCAGCCCGACCCGGAAGAAGATGGTCGAAAGCTTCGGCGAACCCACCACGTATTCAGACAAGGTTGTGCCGGGGCTGATGATGGCGAAAGGAGACGGCAGCAAGTCTAGCGAGCTCAAGGCCCACATGGCCTGGTATGGTGCGATAGGCTTTGGTCTTACGTCGGACTCACCCGACGCGTCAGTGATAGCACTTGCGTACGATCCGACGAAGGACGCCGCCAAGTAGAACGCTACGCCAGCCCACAAGCAAGCAGAGGGGGCTGCTGATAAGGTCATGGGAGGTCGGATTTTGGCTGCCGGGCGCGGATTGGCGACTCGTCTGATCCTGATCGCCGTGCTGGTGGCGTCGGTGACAGCCTGCGCGGCTGACACGGACGATCCTCGCCCGGCCCCCCAAGCCGGCCAGAGCGTGTCCGACTTCCCCCTCTTCGATATGGATGGCAAGCTCCACCGGCTCTCGGATTACCGGGAGCCGGTGATTGTCATCAACTTCTGGGCGTTTTGGTGTGACACCTGGCAGAAGCAGCTTGGGCAGCTCCGGGAGCTGGCGCGGCAGCAGGAGGAGTTGGGGTTCCGGCTGATTGTGGTGAGTGTGGACGGGCAGTGGTCGGATATGCAGAAGGCGCATTTGCGGCGGATCAGAGAGGAGGGGGAGCTGGGGTTCCCGGTGCTGCTGGACGGACAGAAGGTGCTGGCAGGGCGGCTTGGTTTGCGGCGGGTGCCGACGGTGATGGTGCTGGATAGGGGGAGAAGGGTGCGGTGGGTGCATGAGGCCTATCCGGGGAATCCGGCGGTGTTGGGGGCGGTGAGGAAGGCGTTCTGAGTCTTACGTCCTACGTCTTAGGTCTTACGGCGGGGGCCGGATGCTTCGCATTCGGCCCCTCCGGATTAGTGGCCGCATTCCACCCCGATTCCCGATTCCCCCAATCCCGATTCCCGACCCTAGTAGTTGCCGCTGCGGGCCATTTCCTGCAGGCGGGCTATGCGCTCTTCCATTGGCGGGTGGGTGGCGAAGAGGCTGGCCATGGAGCGGCCCTTGAGCGGGCTGACGATGAACATGTGCGCGGTCGCGGGGCTGGCCTGTTCCATGGGGCGGTACTCGACCCCGCGCTCTAACTTGGCGAGGGCGTTCGCGAGGCTCATGGGGTTGCCGGAAAGGTGGGCGCCACTGGCGTCAGCCTGGTACTCGCGGGAGCGCGAGATTGCCATTTGAATGAGCAGTGCCGCAATCGGGGCGATGATGAGCATGGCGATGGCGCCGAGGCCGCCACCGTCGCGGTCGCGACTGCTGCCGCCGCCGTAGAACATGGTGCTGAAGGCGAAGATGCGCACGAGCACCATCAGGGCACCGGCGAGCGTGGCCGCGATGGCCGAGATCAGGATGTCACGATTGCGCACGTGCGATAGCTCGTGGGCGATTACCCCCTCCAGTTCCTCCTCATTGAGTATCTGCATGATCCCGCTGGTCACGGCGACCGCCGCGTGCGAGGGGTTGCGCCCTGTCGCGAAGGCGTTGGGCGAGTCCGTGGGGATGATGTAGACCTTCGGCATGGGAAGGTTGCCGCGGTCGGCCAGGCGGCGGACGATGCGGTAGAGGGCAGGGGCGGTGGTCTCGTCCACGGGCTGGGCGCGGTACATGGCGAGGACGATCTTGTCGGAGAACCAGTAGCTGATGAGGTTCATCCCGGCAGCGAGGACGAGGGCAATGTACATGCCCTGGCGGCCGCCGATCTGGTCGCCGACGAAGATGAAGAGGCCTGTGAGCAGGCCCATTAGCAAGACGGTTTTGACGAAGTTCATGGTGATTCGATGTCTACCAGGCGTGTTTGTATCAGGGACGTCCAGTAGTATTCAACGGTTTGACGGGAGGGAATGCCTCCCCAAGCAGTCAGAGCGCCAAGCTATCCGTCATCCTGAACGCAGTGAAGGATCTCCGACGCAGATGCCGGCGATCCTTCACTGCGTTCAGGATGACAATTATCGTCGCTACGAACGCCCTACCAGTCCCAGTCCGGGTTGGGGGAGGGGACGCGGATGGTGGCGTCGAGGGCCTCGAGGAGGTCCTGGGGGGCCTCGAGGTCGTCGGTGTACGCGAGGCCGGTGGCGGGTAAGACGCCCAGCCAGAGGCGCGTGAAGGCGTTGACCGTGGTGGTGAGGGTCGGGAGAGTGGCGTCATGGCCGGATTCGGCGCCGGAGTCGGGGCCGAGGGTGTCCACGTAGTCGCCGGCAACGCCGCGCCACGGGCGGTCCTCGTCGAGATAGCACTCGATGGGGTCAGAGAGCTTAAGGTTGAAGCGCGTCTCGCCCCACGGGAGGTGGGTCTTGGCGAGGCAGCCGGGCAGGTCGCAAAGGCGCATCTGCCACCAGGCGTAGACGCTGTTTCTGATCTCGTGGTCGCCGCCGCTCATGCGGTGAGTGCGGAAGGGCTGGTGAACGAGGTCCTGAAGCTGCACGCCGGGCGGCTCGGGGATGTTCACGACATAGACCTGATCGCCGAGGGTCTTGAGGACCGCCATTAGCTCCAGGAACTGCTCGCGGGTGCGATAGACCAGGTACTTGACGAAGTAGGGCCCATTTTCAACGCTGTCGGCAGAGCACCAGAGCAGGTGTGAGAAACCGCCGCCGGCGTCGTCGCGATAGCCGAGGCCGAAATGGTGGTTGCCCCAGTGCATGCGGGTAAGGGTGATCTCCGGCGGGAAGAGGTTGGAGGAGCCGTGGGTGCGGCGGCGGCTCAGGCGAGCGGTGTGAAGCTCCTGCCAGTCGTCGAGACCGAGACGCTCAGGGACCCGCGCGCGCTCTTTGACCAGGAGGTTCTGGACCGGGATGGCAATGGTCTGCGAGTACGAGCCGCTGCCGAAGCCGAGTTGGTTATAGTAGCCCTGGTCGAACATGCCCAGGCCGCAAAGAAGGGCGCCGGAAGCGACTTCCTCGGCGATGGCGTGAGCAGTGAGGCGCCCGGCGAGGCCCTGCTTGCGGCCAAGGCGACTGGTGGTGACGCCGGTGATGCAGCCGAAGGGGAGTAGCTCGTCGAGATACTGAATATCGCCGGGAGTGGCCATGACGAGGCATTCAGGCCCGCCATTGAGATCGGCGACCCAACCGCGGCCGGAGCGGCTGAAGACCACGTCCATCTGGTCCTCGGTCTCCTTGTCGATCCAGCCGACTTCCTGCCAGATGCGCCAGGCGGCGTGTTTGTCACGGGTTGAGTCGTAGGGGCGGGCGTTCATGGGCAGGCTCCGTGAAAGGTCTGGCAGGCAACTACCACGCGTAGGTGGGTTCGTCTCGAACCCACGTCGTGAGAGGTCGTGCGGCCGGTGGTGTGGGTGCGAGACGCACCCACCTACGCGGCATTGTGGGTGCGAGAGGCACCCACCTACGCTATCAAGGGCAGGTTCCATATAGACTGCCCAAGGTCCTGCATAAGGCAGGAGGCTTCGCCCTGGGCGCGGAAGGGTATGGGCATACTTAGAGAAGGATCGGGACTATCAAAATGTATCGTGCACTTGTTCTCGGCTGCGGGGCTCGCGCTCATTGTCATGCCCGGGTGTATCCGGTGGAAGGCATTGAGATTGTCGCCTGTTGCGACATTGACGCGGAACGGCGGGAGGCGTTTGCGAAGACTTATGGCATCCCAGCGACCTATGACGACTATGAGAAGGCGCTGGCGGAGGTGCAGCCGGAGGTGGTGCATATCGTCACCAACCCGGTGCGGCGGGTGTGGGAGGCGGAGACGACCGCGAAGGCGGGGGTCAAGGTGATGATACTGGAGAAGCCGATTGCGGTGCGGCCGGGGGACCTGCGGGGGCTGGCTGAGGTGCGGAACAAGTATGACATGGAGATCATCACGAACTCGCAGCGGCGGTGCTTCCCGGAGACCACCGACGGCGTGCTGCATGAGGTCATTCGCGAGAAGCTGGGCGAACTGTACTTCGTGCGCTGCTCGACGCGGGGTAACCTCATGGGCATGGGGCCGCACCTGATGGACTGGCTGCTGGGCTTCCTGGGCGATCCGGAGCCGGAGGCGGTATGGGCGAATGGGTCGGGCAGGAGCACGGAAGGGTACCAGGCGACCCATATCGCGCCGGAGCATGTGCTGGCGGAGTACTGGTTCCCCGGAGACGTGCGGGTGGTGTTTGACTGCGACCCCGACGCGCTGGGCACGCCGAAGGACCCGAAGGGGTTCAACTGTCACCTGGACTTTCTGGGTAGCCGCGGGCGGCTGTATATCAGCCAGATCGGCAGCTACTTCTACCAGACCGAGGGAATGGCCGAGCCGGTGCGGCACACGGCGGATGAGAACAACCACGATATCGGCCAGCGGGAGTTGACACGGAAGGTGGTGGAGATGCTGGCGGACGGAACGCCCCACCCGTTGCGGTTTGAGGTGGGCGAGCGCAACTTCCGGGCGCTGTTTGCGGCGGAGCAGTCCATGTGGGAAGGGCGGCGGATAGAGCTGCCGGCGCGGTTTGAGGACGAGGACTGGGAGAAGCTGATCAAGAGGCTGGAGGCGGGGGCCGCAAGCTAACGAGGCTTGTCATGCTGAACGAAGTGAAGCATCTCCGGCGAAGGGGATCCTTCGCGCCGCACGCGGACGTGCGACGCTCAGGATGCCAACTACTACGGTCATGCCAGCCCGAGATTCGACACCGGGGCGCGCTTTACCGGTAGCAGTACTCTCGACAGCCATGCGGCGAAGTGCGATTACTCGTGCAGCGGGGATTTCAGGCTGATCCCGAGGCCGTAAAGGCCGCGGGTCATATGCAAAAAGAAAGGGGCTGGAGGTCGCGATTGACGCGGCCCTCCAGCCCCTTTGATTCTGTGCGGTTGGCGTCAGTTGCCCGGCGGGGCCGGCGGTAGCTCCACCCTGGGCTGCTCTAGCCCCAGCAGCACCATCGCTTCGTCCACCAGTTTCTCCGACGCGTCGAGCTTCTTGTCGTACAGCGCCTTGCGGGCCTCGGCGAAGAGCCGGTCGACCTCGGCGCTGTCTTTCCCCTCGGTTTCCCACTGACGCAGGACCGGCGAGGATTTCAGCATCTTGGCGCGGATGCGCTCGCCCTGGTCCTTAGGCCACTGCTGCTCGGCCTGAGCGGGCGTCTCGGGCTTGGGGCGCTCGAGGACGGCGCGCAGGATATCGCGGATGATCTGCACGCGGTCGCGCTTGTATTCCTCGTCAGTCAGCGAGCGAACCCGGTCGAGAACCGCGCCGACGCGGTCGCGCACGATGGCCATCATGCTCCGGCGCTCTTCAGGGGTGAGCTGTCCGGGCCGCTGCTGTCCGGGGCGCAGACCCTGGGCGAGCTTGCCTGCCGCGCCCGGCTTGCGGCCAACCGGCATCCTGGCGGTAAGCTCCTGGCGGCGGTTAGCGACGATCTGCAGATCGCCGAGGGCGCGGTCCACCATGGGCTTGAGCAGGTCGGGCTTCTCGGCAGGTGGCTGGCTGCCCAGGATGACCTTACGGGCGCCCACGAGTTGGTCGGTGACATCGCGCAGGTTGTTCTCCTCCGCGGTCATGACACCGAGCAGGGCACGGACGAAAGGCGCGAGCGGGTTGGCGCGGGATTCCCGTCCCTGTGCGCCGAGGCGGCGCCGGAGCATCGCATCGCGTCCCGGACCGCCGCGGCGTCCATGACCGGCCATGCGCGGGGCGCGGGCGACGGCGGCGATTGCCTCATCAAGGTGCTTACCGGCGGAAGCCATGTCGCCGCTCTGGGCCGATTGCTCTGCCTGTCGCATAAGCCCGTAGACTGCGCGAAGGTCCTTGCCCTGCGCCTCGGCCCTCGCGGCCTGACGCTTGAGTCGCTCGACTTTGCGGCGCAAGTCCCCACCAGCGCCACCACCACCGCGGCCGGCCCGGGCTGCGGCTGGCCCGCCGGCTCCCATCATGCGTACCATCTGCAAAAGCTTGGTCTTGACGGAGTCTTCCTGGTCGAGGCGCGCAGACTCGATGATCTCGTCACGCATCGTGCGCAGGCTGGCGACGTCCTTGCCCTGGTCGCGCATCTCTTTGGCGCGGGCGCACAGCATCAGGAAGCGACGGAACAGGTCCTGATGCTGTCGGAAGAAGGTCGCGGCATCGGCCGGGAGGTCCTTGAAGGCCTGCTCGGGGATCTTGGCGCCCCCGCCCGCACCGGCGCCCTCGCCCTGCTGTTTGCTCTGGGTGAGAAGCTTGTTCAGCGACGCGAGCTTTTCGGAGGCATCCGTGGCGCGTCCGGCGGTGAGGTCGCCCTGAATGGCCGCTATCTGGGCGCTCAGTTCAGGCGGGGCGCCGGCACCGATAAGGGCCACAGCCTGATCTGTGGCATTGGCAATCGCAGCCTTCTCGCGGTACAGCTTGACGGCGAAGGCCGTGGCGGCGACGACGGCGATTGCGAGGAAGATCACGACCAGGCTGGTGATGACTGAGTGCGAGGGGGCGGCGCGGTGCTCCGGCTGTGGCTGCAGGTCCGGCGTCGGCGGCCAATCGGAGAGGCCAAAGGCGGTCACAGGGTGGGGCTCAGCGTCTTCGGGCTCTTCCAGCAGCGGAAGATCGTCCTCCTCCGTGTTGGACTCGACTTCACGGGCGAGAGGTTGCTCTTCGGTATGGTCTTCCGGGCGCTGGAGGTCGTCCCCCGGGGGTTCGATGGTCACAGGTTGAGTCCTTTCTGAGGCCGGAGCCCGACACGAATGTCGGGCGTACATTGGCGCTAGAAGCAAAAATGTGGGCCGTAGGGCGTAGCGACGTCTGCGTCGCAGGCGGCTCGTACCCCGCCGGCCGCTATCCATGACTACCCGAGCGGCGGGGTACGAGCCCCCGCCCTACAGCAGAGGCGGGACGCCCGTCCTACGAAGTCAGCGTTTGCTAACCTTCTACAGCCAACTGGCCTGAGAGTTCGGCCAGGGTGATTACATCGTAGATGTTGTGCTCGATGATGCGCTTGAGGCGGCAGGCGTCGCCGTCGGCCACGAAGTCATGGTACGCCTGCGGAATCTCGGCGCCCGGAATGTCGGCACAGCGCTCGCGGCAGCACAGGTGGCGTTCGAGCGTCTGGAGCTTGCAGTTGCCGTACGTGCGCCCGATGCGCGCGCGGGCCACGTGCAGCAAGTCCAGGTGCCCCTTCAAACGCAGTTGCGGCAGCCGGTGATAGCGCAGACGGTTTCTTAGATACGGCAGGTCGAAGGTAGTTCCGTTGTAGCTGACAACCAACCCGGCGCGAGCCAGCAGGCGGCGCGCGGCATTCAGCACCGGCGCCTCCTCGGCATAGTCGCGTGCCAGTAGTTGCCGGAGGTACGGCTCGCCGTTCTCATGGCACAGCAGGCCCACCAGAAACAGCGGCGTGTGGTTCAGGCCCGTGGTTTCGGTATCAAAGAAGACGACGTCCTCAGGGCTCAGATTCCCCGCCTCAGTCAGAGGTGGATGCGGAAAACGTCCCTGCCGGGTGTGCTCGGCCCAGCCTGCCACGGCCTCGAGCGCCCATGGGCCAACCTCGGCGAGGGGCGTGAGGAGTTCGTAGTATTCCCCCTCCTCGATCTCCTGAACAAGTCCGGGCAACAATTCCTCTAACGTTCCGTGAGCCTCGTCCGCCTCCCCGACAGAGAGCAGCCGGCGGCGCGGAGCGGGCGCGGGGGCGGCTTCCGGGGCGGGTCCCGGGGTGCCGGAGCGGCCCAGATTGGATAGTCGGCGGCGGGTTGATCGGTCAAGACTCATGGTGGGTACGTCTTTCGGGAAACGGCTCATGCCTGCTGTAGGGCGTAGCGACGTCCGCGTCGCAGGGGGCTCGTACCCCGCCGGCCGTTGTCTACGACCCCCCGAGCGGCGGGGTACGAGCCCCCGCCCTACAGTCCGATTGCACGGCCAGTGGTGCGCCCCTACATAGCGCGCAGCCCTACCGGGCCATCTCGCTCAGGTGTGACAGGGCGCGTTCTTCACTTTGCTGCATCTGGCGCGTCAGGTCGGCGGCTTCGGCCCAGGTGGCTTCTGGTGGCGGTTCGGCGCCGGTGGCTGGACGGGTAAGCGACAAAAGCGTGCGGCGGAGTTCCTGGCCGACGCGGGCGAGCTCGCCATAGGCCTCGGCGGCCTGGGCTGCATTGTTCTGGGCAAGGCTCGGCGCGGCGGCGGCGAGGCCGGTCAGGGCGCGGGCGGCGGCGCGGCGTTCGGCGAGAAGCTGCGGCAGGGCGCCGGTGGCCCACTGGCGCAGGACTGCACTGCGCTTGGAGGAGGGGTCGTCCATCCGCTCTATCTGCTCGGCCAGAACCTCATAGGCGTGCAGGCCCGTGGCCGCGCGACCGCCTTCGCGCTGATTCGCGACTTCCAGCGCCCGCCGGGCGGTGTTGCGCAGGACGGTCGCCGGAGCGGGCGTCTGCAGTCGCTGGCCGAGCGCAAGCTGGAAGTACGGGCCGGTGACGCAATCGGTGTGGCCGCTGGTCCCACGAGCCCAGCGGCTCATGAACTGCTGCCGGGTGAGCGCCTCGGGGCTCTGGCGACCCGCGGAGAGCAGGTACACGCGCTCTTCGGCGGGTTTGTAGCCAACGACGAGCGCCCAGGCGCCACCGCTGGACAGCGGGATCATCGCGGGGCGGCCCTGGCTGAGGGCCTGCACGAGGCTGGCAAAGCTTGCCTCAGCGGAGGGTGCGGACCAGACATTCACGCCAAAGCCGTACTGCTCGGCAGCGGCGGCGAGGACGTTGCGGCCCAGGTTCGGCACGCTCGCGCGGTCAGGGTCATAGGCGAAGTCGAAGGCCGCGCCACAGACGGTCAAGAGTTCTTCGGGCGTGGCGCGCACGCCCTGCTGGGCGAGCAGGCTGCTCAGGCACGCGAAGGGCTTGAGGCGCAGGCCATTGACCGCAGGCGGGGCGGGTACGCCGCTGAGTACGCGGGCGGCCCGAACCTTGGCCAAAAGCTCCTGCTTCATCTGCTGGCCGCGCTGGCCGTAGTAGATCCACCCGATCGCGCGCTTGGCCTCGACGGCGCTGGGCGTCTGCGGGTACTTGCTGACGATCTGCTCGTAGAGCCTGACCGCCTGATCGCCCTGGTTGCCCTGCTTGTCGGCGATGCGGGCGCGAATGAGCATGGCGGCAGCGCAGGGCCGCATCTGCTCAGGGTGGGCCTGCACCAGCGCGCGGGCTTCCTGGTCAGCCTCCTTGAGCTTGCCACAGGCGAACAGGGTCCGCACGAGCAGCAGGTGCGCGGCGGTCAGCGTGCGGGGATCGTCCGCGAAGCGCTCGGTGATGACCCGGTAGGTGAAGCGCACCCCGGCGGTGTCCTTGAGGTCCTGCCCCCTGATTTGCATGACATTCAGGAGCGCTTCATCGGCATAGGGCGAATTGGGATACTTGTCCGCCAGATACTCGTAGGTCTGGACAGCCTGAAGCGGGGCGTCGAACTCCTCGCGGTGCAGATAGGCGAGCTTGTAGAGGGCGTCATCGGCCAGAGCCGAGCGCGGCTGCTCGAGGGCGAGGCGCCGGTACTCGGTCGCGGCCATGGAGGCCTGCCCCTGCGAGAAGAGGGCCTCAGCCCGGCGGTAAAGGCGCTCGGCGCGGTTGGAGCAGCCGGATAGCAGCACTACCACGATGATGGCGAGAAGAGAACCTCGTCTGCTCACAGAGCTGCCACCTCCTCGAGGGCCAGACGGGCTTGCAGCAGGTCGCGTCGCGAGAACTCGTCGCTCTGCTGGGCGATGTCCGACAGGTCCTCGACCAGGGCCTCCTGCTCAATGCGGGTGACCAGATAGGTGAGTGTTGGCGCCTGGGGGCGCGCGTTGGCAATTTCATCCAGGACGAGAGAAGCGCGCTGGAGTGTACGCGCCTGCCCCTGGTCGGCACCGTCGGGATCAGGCAATTCCCCCGCCTGGTCGCGCAGGCACTGGGCCAGCTCGTGCTTGATGATCCGGTCCTGCAGGCAGGCGAGCTGGACGTCGGTGGCCCCGCTGAGGGTGGCAAAACGCAGCCAGCCGAGCCCGCCAAGAGTCACCAGAACGGCGGCGGCGGCGGCAATCCACGTGCGGCGGCGGAAGGCCGTCCGTACGCGGTGGTTGTGGGCGATTTCGTCGGCATAGCGGCCGATCAGGTCCACGAGGGGCTGAAGCTGCTCCTCGGGGAGGCTCAAGAGCCCCTCCTCGGCTTGCTGCTGGGCGTTGCGGAGGTGGCGCCGGACGGTGGCGCGGTCGGCGTAGTCGGCCAACCGGGCTCCGAGCAGATCGAAGGCGCGGTGGCTGAGATGCCCGCCGACGTAGGGGCGGGTGAGCAGGGCTAGGAGGTCCTCCCAGGCGAGAATAAGCGCCGCCTGGGCGGAGGGCTCATCAGGCGCGACGAAGGTGGCCGCGACGTAGAGGCGGTCGACCAGGCGGTAGAGCAGGGTCGCCAGCGCCTCGCGCTCGCCACGGCGGCAGCGGTGGTACAGTGCGCGCTGGACCCGCGCACCGCTCTCTTCCGGGTTGTTAACGGTGTGTCTTGGCACTACTTGCGCTTTTCCTTGAACTTGGCATCCGAGAGGCCGGTGTTGACGCGGACGTTGTTGAACTGCACCGCGATGGTACCGGGCTTATTCTTGGACCGATCTCGGGACGGTATGGTTGCAGTCAGGCGCTGGGGCATCCAGTACTTGCTTTGCAGCTTCTGGTAGGTCCAGGTAACTGCCATCTCCAGCCCCCGCGCGGAATGCGCTTCCATGCGTTCGACCGTCCACCTGTCTCCACGTACATACACCAGTACATAGTCACCGCTGCGCCTGGCGCCCTTTTCGAGGACCCTGAGGGTGTACTGCGGGGCGCCGTTGACCCTCTTGGTGCCGAGAATGGTGACGCTGGTGTCCCTGGTCATCTCGGTGCCCATCTTGCCCAGCATGAGCGCCTCTTTGGGGATCATGACGATGCCCTTGGAGTCGATGGCGACCTTGTCCGGACGTTTATAGTACACCTTTGCCGTGCGGCGCGGTATCTGCACGTCCGGCATGTCCACGGTGACGACGACATCGGCGACGTAATCCTTGATCTCGGCGCGCAGGTCCATGGCCCGGCGGAGGATGTCCGGGCCGGTCTGGGCGGCGAGGACCGGGGCGAGCGTGAACGTGACAAGTATGATGATTGCGAGGCGCTTCATGTCAGGACACGATGTCCTTTTGGCGGAAGATGATCAGGCCGAGCACGTACGGCACGAGGCAGTAACCTACTACACAGTATAGCGCCGGGAGGAAGTCTGCGAGTTCCAATTGCGCCTTGAAGGCGTACTTCCAGGCGTCGAGATAGTTGGTCAGCAGGTAAGGCTTGAGGCACTCGAAATACTCGAGGCTCTGGATGATACCGCTGATCGGGATGAAGGCCACGGCAGCCCCGGCGGCCACGAGCGGATTCTCGAAGATGACAGAGGCCAGCAGCGCCAGGGCGCCCATGCCGCACATCAGCAGGGCGGCGAGGCCATAGGCGAGTCCGAGCCGCTGCAGGGCCATGGCCTCGTCGAGTATGACCAACCCATGCTCGCTCTGGGACATGTCCACCAGGTCTCCGCCGCCGAAGAAGACATAACCGAGCAGAAGGGTGAACAGGCCCAGGAAGAAGGTGAGCAGGATCGCGTGGGTCCCGGCGGCGAGGCTCTTGGCGGTGTAGAGCGAGGAGCGTGAGAGCGGGCGGCAGAGCCAGGTGCGCAGGACGCCGGACTTGCTTTCGGCGGCGATGAGCGAGCTGACGATCATGGCGATGAGCGCGGGGACGAGAACGATGAAGACGGGTTCCATGATGTGCCGCGCGACGGTCTGGGCGGTGACGAGCCGGCCGCCGACGACCATGTCACGGCCGAAGGAGTGCTTCAGGTGCTCTCCAAAGCCATAGCGCCACATGCCCCAGACCATGAGGCTGGAGACGATCGCAAGTATGGCATACGACACATAGGTGCCGCGCTGGCGGAAGATTTTGTTGAGTTCGAGCCGATAGCTCGTGAGGAGGCGGATCATGGTTGGTGGTTCTGGTCTACTGTAGGGCGGGGGCTCGTACCCCGCCGGCCGTTATCTATGACCACCCGAGCGGCGGGGTACGGAGCCCCCGCCCTACAGCAACGGCAACGCCAAGGCCTACGACTCGGGCGGCTTCATCAGCTTGAGATACAGGTCCTCGAGGTCCGGGTTGTGCGGCATCAGGGCCGAGACGCGGAGACCGCAGGCCACCAGGGCCGCGTTGAGGTCCGCCGTCTTGTCCGGCGGCAGCGAGACCTGGAGAAGGTCTTCGTATGGTTCGGCGGATTCGACGTAGGGCAACTCGCTGGCGGCTGACAGGGCGTGGGGCAGGTCATCTACCTGCACCCGCACGAGGCTGTGATCGGTCTTTAGAAGCTCCTCCACGGGGCCGCCCGCGATCAGCTTGCCCTGCGAGATAACGCCGACCTGATCGCAGATTAGCTGGACCTCGTGGAGCAGGTGGCTGGAGAGGAAGACTGTCATCTGGCGCTCGTCGCGCAGGCGCAGGAGCAGGTCGCGGATCTCCACGAGGCCCTGTGGATCGAGGCCCTGGGCGGGCTCGTCCAGGATCAGCAGGCGCGGGCGCGGAAACAGGGCCTGGGCGATGCCGAGGCGCTGCTTCATCCCGTGGGAGAAAGTGCGTACGCGGTCATTCTGGCGCTCGGCGAGGCCAACAAGCTGCAGGGCCTCCTCGAGCGGCTGGTCGTGCGGCAGGCCCGAAAGGCGGCCTAACATCAGGAGGTTCTGGCGGGCCGAGAGATAGTCCACGAAGGCCGGCCCCTCGACCAGCGCCCCGACCTCGCGGCGGGAGCGGGTGTCGTCCCAGCGCACCGGGCGGCCAAGCAGGGCGGAGGAGCCGCTGGTGGGCTTGATGAGGCCAAGCAGCATGCGGATTGTGGTGCTTTTGCCCGCGCCGTTGGGGCCAAGGAAGCCATAGATGCAGCCGGTGGGTACGCGCAGATCGAGGCCCGCGACGGCCTGGCGGCGGCCGTAGCGCTTGTGCAGGGCGCAGGTTTCGATGGCGTAGGTGGGCATGATTTGGATGTTTGCTGTAGGGCGGGGGCTCGTACCCCGCCGCTCGGGTGGTCATGGATAAAGGCCGGCGGGGTACGAGCCCCCTGCGACGCGGACGTCGCTCCGCCCTACAGCCTTGAAGCAGCCTACAGGCTCGCGGCCATGGCTATGCAGGCGCGGTTCTGTAGCTCGCGCATCGGGTCCGCGCTGCCCTTGAAGCCATTCATCATGATAGAGAAACATAGAACCTGCCCGTTGCGGTCCACGTAACCCGAGAGCGTTGAGACGCCGGTTAGAAACCCGGTCTTGGCGCGTACGCAGCCTGCCGCGCAGGAGTCCTTCATCCGCGTGCGCAGGGTGCCATCCACGCCCGCAATGGGCAGGGAGTTCACACAGGGCCCGGCGCAGTCGCTTTCGGTGCGCATGTACCGCAGCAACTCGACGAGGAACCGCGGGGTGAGGCGGTTTTGGCGCGAGAGACCGCTGCCGTCCACAAAGACGCAACCCTCCACCGGCAGGCCGACTTGCCGCCACGCGGAGGCCATCAGCTCCTGGTAGTCACTGGCCGCGTGCGCGTCGAGCAGCGCCTGCCGGAAGCCCTCGGCGAGGTAGTTGCTGCTGGGCTTGTTCATGTCACTGAGCAGGCGGCAGGTCGGCTGGGGCTGCGCGCAGTGCTTGCCGAACCACGCGGCATGGGCGTCGGGCGGGAATTCGTGCTCGTCGCGCCAGGTGCGCAGAGCCAGGGCGCCGGTGGGAAGCTTCATGTTGGAGGCGGGCATGAAGGGCCGATCCGGTGTACGCTGGTACAGGACCGTCCCACTAAGGTCTTGCACCAAAACGCCTACAGCGACGCCATTCAGGCGCGGGCTGTCGAAGATGGGGTCCAGGTCAGCTTGCAGGCTCGCGGCCTGAGAAAGGGCCGTTACGAGCAAGCAGGACGCAAGCAGGAATGGACGCGGCGGGCGGAGGTGACGCATTGGCGATATTATACCCTGCTGGCGGGAACGGGGGAAGGGGAGGGGTGCCGGGAACCGGGCACCAGTTGGTCAAAACGGGGACGGAGCCTTCGCGCCGATCAGAGTGTTGAGAGTTCCAGCGCACAAATCACGGCGCGAAAGCTCCGTCCCCGTTTTGGGCGACAGGCGACATCGCCTTCGACGCAGCCCGAACCTTCCCTGCCCGAGGCCGTCAACACTCCTGCAAACAAACCATTCCCAAGAGGTGGAACATGCGGACACGGATATTGGTAATCGCGGGACTATTGGCGCTGACGACGGTAGGGGCGTGGGCGCAGGGGGGGAAGATACGCGTGCTTGGGCAGGGCGAGGTCTTCACCGCCCCTGACATTGCGGAGGCGTCGTTTTCGGTACGGGCGGAGGACAAGCAGCTTCCGGCGGCGCGGGAAAAGGCCGCGGCGCAGATGACGCGCGTGCTCGACGCGCTCAAGGCGCTGAAACTGCCGGGGCTGACGCTGAGCACCACTTCGATCAGTGTGACGCCGCTCGTAAAGCCGCAGGAGGGGGGATACGTAGGGCCTGATGCCGAGGCGCGACGGGAGGTCGTGGGCTACCAGGTGACGAGCACGGTCAACGCGCGGCTCGAGGGCGAGCCGGCGGCCCTGTCGCAGGGCATGTCGAAGATCATGGACACAGCAGTCGCCAACGGCGCGACGACGTTCTTCGGGCCGAACATCTACCGGCGCAACCTCGACGAGCCGAACCGTCAGGCGCTGGCCGTGGCGACGAAGGACGCGGTAGCGAAGGCCCAGGCACTGGCAGCGGCGGCGGGAGTGACCATCAAGGGGTATAGCTACGTGGGAATGTACCCTGAGGACCAGCCGAACCAGGGGCCGATGCCGATGTTCGAAGCGCGGACCATGGCCATGGGCGGCGGGGGAGCGCCGACGCCGACGCCGGTGGAGGTGCGGGATATCCAGGTAACGGCGCAGGTCTGGGTGACGGCGGTGTACTGAGCACAAGCGAGCGGAAGGGAGATCGGCGTCAACACATGACCTGTCTCACCATGTCACGGGCTTGATGATCGTGCCGCGACTATCAATGAGCTGATCCTCAAAGACCGCCGCGCGCAGCACCTTTGCGGAGAGATCGAAGGCGCCTGTTGCTGCCTGGTCGAGACGACGGGTCCGGGCTGTGGGATTGGGCCTGCACAGGTATACGGGCTTGCCTACGTCTTTTGTGACAAGATTGATGGCTCCAGCCAAATCCTCGTCGGTGGTTATTACGAGGGCCACGTCAAAGGTCTTTGTATCGTCTGTCTGGTTGGCATCGTGGACCAGGTGGGCCGCCAGATTCACATCGGAGCCTTTCTCCTCGCACCTGAGTACCTGCGCCATTTTGGGCTTCTGCCCACAGACATCGACCCCGGCAGCCTCCTGAGCCTCCAGCGCATAGACGGAGGAGCATAGCGGCATGTACTTTTCCCAGCGGGTGAAATAGCCCTCAATTCGCTCAACACAGCCGAGCGTCTTCAGGGCTCGCCAATAGGTGCGCTGGTTTCTACGCTGGTCGGGTGCGCCGGCCCGCTGCTCAACCATGGCGGTGAAGTACTTCACTCGTTCGACTGTGTCGTTCGGGCGCAGTGACTGGCAGAGATCGAGAAGGTTGACCCACTTGCAGGAGAGTCGCTTACACGCGCCATGGTACAGGTTGAACCCATCTATGTACGCCCAACAGCGCATATGACTATCCCCCAGAAAAAGTGCAAGCCACCCTTGAGAGGTGGCCTGCGGCTTACGCCTAATGCGTAAGCTGGTTTGCTTTACGGTGATTATACCCTGGCATCACCCCATGTCAACCCGCAAATCGCCTCCAATTATCCATGCGCCACCATGCTCGGGGTCACGGCGCTAGCGCCTTGAGCGCGCCTGCGCAGAACCGGCTGCAGCGGCGGACCCAGTCGGCGCGGTCCTGGAAGACCGAACCGTAGAGGTATTCGGCCCAGAGCGAGGCCGCGAAGTCCTTGCCGTCAAAGTAGGGCACAGACAGGTTGAAGCAGCGATGCAGCGCCTGCTTCATCAGGCTGCGGCAGCCGTGCTTGAGCGAGAGGAGCGTCGACAACTGGCCGGAGAGGTGCTTCCAGTCGTTGATGAGCTTCGCCGGAGGCTCGGGCACCGGCTGAAGGGACTGAAGGCGGGCCAGATCTTCGCGAAGCGAGCGGGTCAGCATGGGCAGATAGCTCACCGGATCGTAGACGCGCACGGCCGGGCGGAGGTCGGGGCCCCAGAGGGGGAGGCTGTTTTCCACGAAGTCGAAAGCGTAGATCCACAGATAGCGGTCGCGGGAGAGGTATTCGCGTAGGAAGCCGGCGGGATCGGCCCAGTCGGGTTGGCGGCAGACCGTCTGCCTGTCGGCGAAGTGGCAGTCAACGAGGAACGGCTTTTGGCGGCCGGTGCTCATCCCAAGGCGCAGGAGGGGCTCGCCAAAGTGCTGGATGACCGCGCGGAACTCCGGCAGAGAGGCGACCTCGCTGCCCTTCTCCCCCAGGCCATGCACGAAGAGCAGGTCTACATCGCTGCCACCCTCATTGAAATCATCGCGGGACAGCGATCCGACCAGAGCGACGCTGTGCAGGCCCGCGCGCTCGGCCAGAGAGGTGTCGAGGCTCGCGGCGCTGGCGTGGAGATTCTCGATCAGGCGAGTACTGAGGCCCACAGTGTGACCTCCGAAGGCAGATAGTGGTTTATTCGCGTTGGGCACGGGCGGGACCTTCACGGCTGGAAGTGCTTCCCATCGGCAGGCCTTCGCATGCCCATCGTCGAAACCTCCACCGCCATGACCGACGATCAGCCCACCTACACCACTCTCGACGGCTCGCTGATCCGCGAGATCATCCGCCCGGAGCGCCAGGGCAGCCGCCACCTCAGCCTCGCCGAGGCAACCATCGCTCCCGGACAGTCCACCATTCGCCACCGCCACCATCAGTCCGAGGAGATATACTACGTTCTGTCTGGCGCGGGCACCATTGAGGTCGCGGCGCGCCTGCAGCGCGTGCAGGCGGGTGACGCTGTGCTGATCCCGCCGGGGGCCGAGCATCGCGCCACCTGCATGGGCGAGACGCCGCTGCGCATCCTCTGCGCCTGCAGTCCTCCCTACCAGCATAGTGACACTGAGCTAACGGAGGGGGAACTGGCGTAGGCGGTACCCACGCCCTGTCTCCTTCACACTACCCCATACCGAGGCTAACGATGACTTCCCGAGAACGCGTTCTGGCCGCCTTCGCCCATACCGAACCTGATCGAGTGCCGGTCAACTATCTTGGCAACCCCGGCATCACCGCCCGCTTGGTGAAGCACTTCGGGCTGGCGGAGGGGGACTATGGGGGGCTGCTGCAGGCGCTGCAGGTCGACTTCCGCTCGGTCGGCGCGCCCTATGTGGGGCCGCAACTGCACGAGCAACTGCCCGATCGCAGCGTGGATATCTGGGGCATCCACCGCCGCTACATCGAGCATCCGAGCGGGGGTTACTGGGATTACTGCGATTTCCCGCTGCGCGAGGCGACGGTCGAGCAGGTGGCCGACTGGCCCCTGCCCTCACCGGACGACTTCGACGTGTCAGGCGTGGCGGAAGCCTGCAAGCGCTATGAGCCATATGCCCTCAACGGCTCGGGTGGCTTTGGCGACATCATCAACGGCAACGGGATGCTCCGGGGCATGGAGCAGACGCTGGTGGACCTTATCACCGACGACCCGGCAGGGCTGCTGCTGGCAGACCGGAGGATGGCGATCCAGCTTGAGGTGACGGAGCGGATTCTTGAAGCGGCAAAGGGGAGGGTGGACTTCGTGTGGCTGGGCGAGGACCTGGGGACGCAGATTGCCCCGATCATCAGCCCGGCAATCTTCCGCAAGCACATACGCCCGCGCTTTCAGCCGGTTTGCGACCTCGCTCGCGCGCACGGCGCCTACGTGATGATGCACTGCTGCGGGTCGAGCAGTTGGGCCTTTGAGGACTTCATCGAGATGGGCATCCAGGTCGTGGACACCCTGCAACCGGAGGCGAAGGACATGGGGCCCCGGTACCTGAAGACCACCTTCGGCGGCCGTCTGGCCTTCCATGGGGCCATTTCGACCGCCGGGCCGCTGGCTTATGGCAGCGTGGACGACGTCGTCGCCAACGTGCGCGAGACGCTCGAGATCATGATGCCCGGCGGAGGGTACTGTCTGGCGCCGACGCACCAGATCCAGGACAACACGCCGACTGGGAACGTGCTGGCGATGTACGAGACGGCGCGGACTGTCGGCACCTACAGCAACAAGGTCTAGGAAGGCAACAATGCGTAGGCTCTGCCTGCTGGCGCTAATAGGAGTTGGTATCATGGCGACCTCCGCCGCCTCGGCGGCTAACAAGCGTGTTGTGACGCTGGCCTCGGTTTGTCTGCTCGATGGCAAGCAGTACCAGACACGGGAGTATGTAGTCTCGGCACTGAAGACGGTCCCGGCCAAGACCGACCTCGTGGCGCTGCCCCACATGCCCTTCCTGACCTATCGCGGACGGGCCACCGCGCGGGATCTGGCGCCGTTTGTGGAACTGGCGCGGCAGCGGAAGACCTATGTGGCGCTCTCGCTGACGGAGGAAGCGGCGGGGCAGACGTTCTACACCGCACTGCTGCTGGACCGGACCGGGAAGATCGTGGGGCGCTATCGCAAGACCCACAAGATGGCCGACGACCCGCAGGAACTGGCACTGGGTGATGACCTGCCGGTGTTTGAGACCGACTTCGGCAAAGTCGGCCTGACCATCACGACCGATTTCTACTTCTTTGAGCCGTACAATGCGCTGGCGATGAAGGGCGCGGAGGTGATCGTCTGGCACGACTATCCGGAGCGGGTGAGGGACTATGGCGGGCACGAGCCGCTGCTCATGGCGCGGTGCCTGGATGCCCATGCGCACATGGTAGCGGCGACCTATGCCGACCCGCGCACCTACATCACCAATAGCTGGGACATGGGCATGCCAGGGGCCGCGTGGGGGCGGAGCATGGTGCTGAACCGCGTGGGGACCCCGGTGGCGGACACGGGGTATGAGGACGGCGTGGCCGTGGCGCGCGTGGACCTGGACAAGCGGAAGCTGGAGGTCTACCAGCCCGCTTGTGAAAACGAGAATATCTTCTTCGTGAACAACTACGGGGACCGTAAGGCCTTTGCTCCGGTAGCCGGGCCCTGGACGCCGCCGAAGCTGCCGAAATATGCCAAGCGCACGGCGCGGGTGGCCGTGGCGTGGCTGCCACGGCGTGATAGCTGGGTGCGGGGGAAGATGCCGGAGAGGATGCTGAAGCTGATCGAGCGGGCAGGAGAGATCAAGCCCGACCTGGTGCTGCTATCCGAGATGAGCACCAGCTACGAGGATGCGACCACACTGGACGCGGCGGCGAAGGTGGGGGAACTGGCCCGCAAGCTCGGAAGCTATGTGGCCATCGGGGGCCTCGGCGACAAGGATCAGGTCAGCTACATGCGGGTATGGGACCGGCAGGGCAAAGAGATCTACGCCCAGGCATTGTACTGGCCCAAGGGTTACCCGGAGATCAGGGTCTTCGACACCGACTTCGGGCGGGTGGGCTCGCATGAGTGCGGAGACCTGTACCTCCCGGAGTTCGACCGCACCTTGGGGCTGCTGGGGGCGGAGCTGATCATCGATGCCTCGCAAATGTGGGGGGCGAGTGGGCGGACGAATGAGACGCTGCTGCGGGCGCGGGCGATTGACAACGGCGTGTGGCTGGCCTGCGCGCACTGGCCCACCTCCGACCCCTCGCTACGGAGCCTGATCGTTGACCCCTACGGCCAGATCATGGCCTCCTCGACCTTCGAGGATGAGGGCATCATCTACCGGGACCTTGATTTTGACCAAGAGCGGGTGTACTACGCGGGGCAGAAGGCGGAGCAAGCCACGCCGGGGACGGCAGGCATCCCGGCGTACTTCAGCGACAACATGCCTGACCAGAAGTGGGGCTGGCGGGAGATGATGCTCAAGGCACGGCGGCCGGAGTTGTATGGAATACTGCCGACATGTAATGAGGTGACGGCGCGGTATCGGGGCGAGAAGTGCCCGTAGGTAGCGATCGAAGCGCTGGATATTTGCTCACAATAGTCGGGAAGAATGCAGGACAGAGGCGCATACATAACGAAGTGAGATCAATCCGGGGGGGCCAGCGGTATAGCCTCACGACCCCTCCCTGATCCCAAAAGACCGCACAACATAGCTCTTGATCACGGGCTCTCATTGAGTCACGTTGATATCTGCCACGGAGGGGTGCGCCAATGTCCAAGAAGCGTATTGACGTCAACGTCACATCACCGGGGATGTTCCAGAGCGAGTATTACGCAGTTGCCAGGGATGAGGGCGGTAACGAAGTCGCATATGCCTATGGCCGCGACAGGCGGGAAGCAACGGTCAAAGTAGTGCAGAAGGTGCGAGAACGCTACGGCAGTGACGCAGAAATCCTCTACTAAAGAGGAGTTGTACCATATCGCATGGGAGGAAGATACGACATGCAGTACAAGACCGAGTTTCTGCCGCGGGAGTTCACGGGTAGTAGGGATGTTATGCAGAACGCAGCGGCATACATTGACGGGCGTCTGGCAGAGTGGGCGAGCAAAGGCTGGGAACTGGACCAGATCGGGCAGATATCGATCAGCGAGAAACCTGGATGTCTAGCCAGTCTGCTTGGCGCTAAGGCCATGGAGACAGAATTGAACTGCCTCATCTTCAGAAAAGCGTAGGCGATTCGAGCTGGTGGCCAGAGTTGCGTCCGGCACTCTGGCCACATATCCGAACTCCGGGAGGAGAGTGCCATGAGTTCCTTTGCCGACCTCTTTTCTGGGCTGAATTTCGAGAGAACCATCCGGCGCTTCTGCAGTGACCAGAGCTGGGTCATAGCCGAAGTCAACGACCGCAAGGCTGTACTGCGGTTCAACATGGAGTCGGGGCGCAAACAGACACTTTTCATACTGAAATACGAGTCTACTCTTGAATTCTCAGTGCCCAGCGGAGCGCAGTTTGACAGCGAAGACGAGATACCGGACTTTCTGTCCACGCTCCTACTGAAGCGCAGTGCACAACGCAAGATCGGGTTCTGGTGCATCGAGAAGATTGGCTCCCGCCACGTCTACTCGTGTATGCACAACGCAGAGTTCCAGCTAATCGACAGCGTGTTCTTTGCGAAGGTTGTTCGTGCCCTGATTGGTGAGTGCGACGAGTTCGAGGGTGAACTGCTCAGACTATTGGCCTAAGGCGACAGCGCGGTACCGCGGGGAGAAGTGCCCGTAGACGACAGTTTGCACTCAGAACGAGAGGGGCAGGCACTCAGCCTGCCCCTCTTCGATTCCCGGGGTGTGGGACTATCGACCCCACCAGCACTTCGAGACCGCGTCGTTGCCGGTGTCGCCCTCGAGCAGGCTGCGCTTGACCCGCTTGACGTGGCCGTCGGCCACGTATGTCTCATGTTTGCCACAAGTATGCAGGAATCTTAACCATGCTACGGAACCTTGGCCTGCTGTCACGGGTCCTTCACAGAAGGATACCTGCGTAAGCAGAACTTCGTAGAGAATCGTTACATCGGAGGAGGCCATCTAGTTGCGCAAAGGTTTTACATTGATTGAGCTATTGGTTGTAATCGCTATCATCGCGATTCTGGCGGCAATCCTGTTCCCGGTTTTCGCCAAGGCACGTGAGAAGGCCCGGCAGACGAGTTGTCTGTCGAACCTCAAGCAGATGGGTACCGCGCTTTTGATGTATGCGCAGGACTATGACGAAGTGTATATGCCCAGCGGCTACGTGATCCCGAGCCTGGGCACCGACCCCAACGTGAACTGGTGGCGCTTTTTGATCCAGCCGTACATCAAGAACTGGCAGGTCTTCCTGTGCCCGTCCTCGGCGTACACGGGCGTCCCGTCGAACCCGGCGGCGCAGCTTACCAACGCCTACGGCTACACGAGCACGCTCAACTGCCGCGCGCAGGGCACGATCACGAAGCCGGCGGAGTTCATTGCGATGGGCGACTCGGTACACTGGATCGGCGACTGCTACGGGTTGTGGACGTACGCGTTCGCCGCGCCGAGCGGCTGGCCGGGCAACTTCTCGACCAACCCGGCGAGCCGCACCGAGTCCAACACGCGGCACAACTTCGGGTCCAACCTGACGTTTGCCGACGGGCACGCGAAGTGGTACCAGACGAATGCCATTTTGGGGATGACAACGGCGCTGACGCCGTAACGGCACGGTAAGTCCGAGGGAATGAGAAGGGCCAGACCTTGTTTGAGGTCTGGCCCTTTTGCGTGTTGGCGATTGTTACGGCGCGGCGGGGTACGAGCCCCCGCCCTACAACAGATGACTGCTACGCGGGCAGTTCGCTAACCTTCACCGGGCGTCCCTCCGCCAGGGACTTCTCGATGGCGAAGATTACCCGGAACGTCTTGAACGCGTCCGCGACGTTGATGACGTCGTCCTTGCCTTCCTTGAGCGCGCTCATGAAGGCGTCTATCTGCGGCGGGTAGGGGTGGTCGAGGACGTCGCCGCTCGTGGCTTCTGCCGTCGGGATCTCGATCCACTCTTCCTTGTTCACGCCCTTGATCTTGGTGGAGGAGAGCTTGGTGCCCAGGAGCGTGCCCTCGCTGCCCACGAGATGGACGTTGAAGACGTACGGCTGGCGGCAGTCCACGCAGGACACGCACTTGCCGATGGTGCCGTTGGCGAACTTCAGGAGCGAGACCGAGGTGCTGTCATACTCGTAGTCCTGCGCCCAGTCGGCGGCGGACTTGTTGGAGTAGGCAAAGACTTCCTCGACCTCGCTGTCGGCAAAGAACAGCAGGCTGTCGAGGGCGTGGCAGCCAGCGGTGATGAGGGAGCTGACCCCGATCTCCTTCTTGACGTTCCAGGGGTGCTGCGCGTACCACGGGCCGATGCCGTGGTAGTAGTCCACCTCGAGGTGGTGGACCCTGCCGAGCAGGCCCTGGCCCACCAGCGACTTGACCAGCGTCATGTGCGGGATGAAGCGCAGTTCGAAGAAGACGCTACTGCTCACGCCGGTCTTCTTGACGACGTCGCGGATGGCCAGCAGGTCTTCGTAGGTGGTCGCGAGGGGCTTTTCGATCAAGAGGTGCTTATCGGCCTCGGCGGCCTTGATCGCCTGCGGGGCGTGCATGTTGTGCGGGGTGCACAGGTCCACGACCTGCAGCCCCGGGTGCTTCAGGAACTCATCGTAGTCATGGTACAGCTTCGCCGCCGGGTTGCCTGCCATGCAGGCGACCTCATCCTGGCTGAGGTCCTTGCTCGAGCAAAAGGCGGTGATCTCACAATCGGGGTTGTTGATAAAGGCGGGAATGTGGCCGCTGGCGGCCCAGCCGAGGCCGACAACGCCGACGCTGAATTTGGACATGGTAGCTCCTCCGTGGTAGCCGGTTGTATATCACTCTAGCCGCGTGGGAGGCATGCCTCCCACGCGTTTGGGGGGTCTAGTCGAAGCTCGGCTCGGGCAACGGGCGCGTCTGGACCCTGCTGCCAAGCACTTCGCTGAGCTTGTCGCAGTCTTCAGCGGACAGGCCGCCGTGCAGGTGCTGGCGGAAGCCCTCCGCATACGGCAGCGGCGAGGGTGCCATCTTGCCCATCTGGGCGCAAACGTCGCGCATGGTCAGCAGGTAAGAGTCCATGCCCTGGCTGGCGTCCAGCCATTCTTTCTGCGACACGTGGCGGCGGAGCATCTCTTCCTTGGTGTCGATCTTGTCGTTGATGTCCACATAGAGCGTCGGTACGACGAGGTTGCGCATGCCGTCGTGGTTGCCGTGCGGGTTGCAGTGGTAGACATACACATCCTGCATCGTCGGCGACTGGACGGGGTTGGAGAGCCAGTTGCGCATCCCGCGCGTGAAGCAGGCGCTAACGGTCAGGCGGCAGGCGTTCTGGTGGTCTTCCATGTAGTCGTTGGGGGATTGGGTGAGCACGATCTCCGGCGCAAGCTCCCGGACGACGGCCGTGACCTCGCGCAGGGTCTTCTCATCATAGAAGATCTCGATGTCGTTGACGATACCCTCATGGTAGGTGGCGCCAATGACTGAGGCGGCGCTATGGCCCTCGGAGGCCCGCATGCGGACGATCTCATTGTGATCGAATACGGCGGTGCCGCAGTTACCGTTGCCGACGGTGAAAATGTGTAGTTCGTAGCCGGCGTCGCCGAGGGCGGCGAGAGTGCCGGCCATCATGAACTCGACATCATCAGGATGGGCCCCGACGGCGAGAGCGACTTTCTTGTTAGACATGGTGCTATGCATCTCCAAACGGATTAGGTTGTGCCAAAGAGAACTTGTGGGAGAGCCCTCCCACAACCATTGGATGGGATTGCTCACCCTCTTTGGACACAACCATTAGGGTTAGGCTGCCGGACAGTTCGGCGCCAATGCGCCGGTTTCCTTCTCAGTCCGTGTGGGTGTGGTTGTTCGTCTTGGTCTGGCCCATCAGCTCGTTCATCAGGTCCATCTGGATCTGCTGGATCTCGGCCAGGCGTTCCCACTGGTGAGTCATGATATGGTCAAGCTTCTCGTGTAGCTGCTTGATTTCTAGCTCGGCCTTGAGGTTGATCTGGTAATCGTTCTCCGCCCGCAGGCGGTCACGGTCTTCCTGGCGGTTTTGGCTCATCATGATGACAGGCGCCTGCACAGCCGCGAGACACGACAGGATGAGGTTGAGCAGGATGAAGGGGAAAGGATCGAAATGCCGGACGAGGGCGATGACGTTGATGGCTATCCACACGGCCAGGAAGAAACCGAAACACAGGATGAAGGCCCAACTGCCCGCAACGTCGGCCATGCGGTCGGCAAGACGCTGCCCAACGGTAGTGGTGCGGTCGTACGCGGCGTAGATGTCGGTGGACATCATGCGCTGCGAGGCGAGGCTGTTGATGACCTCGCGGTCAAGGTCGGTCAGCTCGCCGCGCTCCGCCTCGAGGGCATCCTGCACGTAGAGAGTGCGGAACTTCTCCACGTCCTCGCGACACACTGGCTGATCGGTGTTCCAGTCTGGATTGCGCCGGCGGATCGCCTCAGCGATCGAACTGCGTATGTCGCGCCCGCTGATCAACTCCTCGCGCGGCTTCTCCTTCTGACACACCGGGCAACGAACAAGCGAGCTATCAGTCTGGGTCATGTATGCCACCTCACAAAGTTGCGACAGCCCTAGGTTCGCCATCGGCGACAGGATATCATTGCCCGAGGGAGGAACTGATTGCCATTATTCGAGACAGGTGCACCATGAGCCTATACGTGGGCCTCGATGTCGGTACAACGGCTGTGAAGGCGCTGGCCATTGACGAACAGGGACGGGTACGGGCGCAGGCCAGCCGGGAGTATGCCTATTATACGCCACAGGCGGGCTGGGCGGAGCAGGACGCGGAGGACTGGTGGCGGCTGACGTGTGAGTGCGTGCGGGAGGTGGTCTCCCACTGTGGGGCGGGGGCTGGTACCCCGCCGTCTCCCTCTGGCAACCCAGAGGCGATTGCCCAGGTAACGGCCGGCGGGGTACGAGCCCCCGCCCTACAGGCGGACATCGTCGCCCTCGCCATCTCCACCCAGGGCGATACCATGGTGCCCCTGGACGCCTCCGGCGCGCCGCTGTCGCCTGCCATCACCTGGATGGACACCCGTACGTTGGACCAGGTGGCTTCCATGCGCGAGGAGGAGGAGCTGTGGTTCGGGATCACCGGCACCACCCCGGCCCCCTTTGCCGCCGCGACCAGCCTGCTGTGGTGGCGGGAGCATCAGCCGCAGGTATTCGCCCAGGCGCAACGCTTTGCGCTGGTGGCCGATTTCATCGTTGGACGGCTGACGGGGCGATATGTGCTGGACGCGCCGAATGCCTCGCGCACGATGATCTACGACATTCAGCGGCGGGATTGGTCCGAGGAACTCCTGCAGCGGGTGGGAGTGGGTCGGGAGCGTCTGGCTGAGACCGCGGAATCCGGGACGGTCGTGGGGACGCTGCTGCCGAAGGTGGCGGCTGAGCTTGGGCTATCTACAGAGACGCAGGTGGTGCTCGGTGGCCATGACCAGACCTGTGCGGCGGTGGGCTGCGGCGTGATCAAGCCCGGCAGCCTGCTGCTATCGTGTGGAACCGCGTGGGTGGTGCTCGCGGCGACTGAGAAGCCGCTCCACGACGATCAGCGCAGTCTGCAGGGATATTGCCATGCGGTGCCCGGTGGCTACGCAGCGCTGGGGGCGTTTGCGGGCGGGAACTTGCTGAAGTGGTTCCGGGACAACTTCTGGGAGGAGTGGCGCCTCAATCCTGGCCCGTCCGGTGACGAGGTCTATGAGGCTATCACGGCGGAGGCGGCTGAGGCGCTGGCCGCGGGGCGCCCCCCACTGATCTTCCTGTCACACTTCTACGGCACCTTCGGGCCGGTCTGCTGCGCGCAGGCGAGAGGGGCGTGGGCGGGCCTGACGCTGCAGCACACGCGCGGGGACATGGCGCTGGCGCTGCTGGAGGGCGTGGCCTTGCAGACGGCGTGGGCGGTGCAGAACCTCGCGCGGCAGGGAGCGTCAACGGACGATATCCGCATGATCGGCGGGGGCTCGCGGAGCCGCTTCTGGACGCAGCTCGTGGCCAATGCCCTGCAGACCCCGATCAACCTGCCCAGGGTGACCGAGGCCGCAGCCTACGGCGCGGCCCTGATCGCCGCCACGGCAGCCGGGGCGTTTCCTAGCCTTGAGCAAGCTTGCGGCATGGTCAGTATCGAAAGCCGCGTCGAGCCGATGCGCGAGGCCAACCCGCAGGCGCTCGAGCGGCGCAAGGCGTTGCTTGAAGCGCTGGTGCCGGTCTGGGAGGAGCTGCAGGGAATCTGACGGAGTAAGGAGATCGACCTATGAGCGAAGCAGATACCATGCAGGAATGCCTTGCCCAGCGTGTCGTGGCCGTAGTTGGCGTGTCCGAGAACCGCGAGAAGTATGGCTGGCAGGCGTACGCCAACCTCAAGTCACGTGGCTATGAAGTCCTGCCGGTGAACCCGAACTATGATGAAATTGACGGGGCGAAGTGCTATGCCTCGGTTCGTTACCTGCCGCCTGAGGTGGGGCTGATTGTGACGGTAGTGCCGCCCAGGTCAACGCGGCGGGTGGTGCATGAAGGATTGGCGGCGGGATTCCGGCGGTATTGGATGCAGCCGGGGTCGGAGGATGAGGAGGCAGTCCGCGAGATCGAGGCAGCGGGCGGGGTTGCCGTACTGGACTGCATCATGGTACGCGGCTAACTGTACCCGCTCTGGACGCCGGGCTGCACCGGACTTAGCGCGCGGTCGTGGTATGTCAGCGCCGTCTGCCCGATCTGGATGACGTCGCCGTTGCGCAGGGCCTGGCGCTGGATTGGGCGGCCGTTGACCGCGGTGCCGGTCTGGGTGCCGAGGTCGCGAACCATGTAGGCGTTCCCCGTGATCTCGATGAGGCAGTGCTGCGGGGCGATATACGGGTCCTTCAGCAGCGCGATGTCGCACTTGGGCGAACTGCCGACGCTGGTGACGCGGTTGTAGAGGATGAACTGCTTGCCGGTGAGCGGCCCGCCGGTGATGATGATCCAGGCCTGCTTGCGCAGTTCTTCGATAAGGCCAATCGCCGCGCCGCTCGCCGCGCCGATGGCGGTGAGGCCGATCAGGCGGCTGACGAGGCCGGTGTCGCCGCCGCCGAAGGCCATGACGGTGCCGACCAGATCAAACAGAACTCCCCCAACGAAGCCGCCAACGGCGCCCCCGACCATCCCGTTGAGAACCTTCTTCCACGACCGTCCCGCCGCCCCCTGGCTAAGCCCGATGAACATCCCGGCTATGCTCCAGCCCACCGTGCGGGCAAAGATCTGCATGATGCTGAGTTCGTCGCCGCGCCCGCCCAGCAGCGTGTAAGCCCCCTGCGCCAGAACCCCCGCCAGTGCGCCGCCGAACAGACCGATGCCGAAGCTGATGCCGCCGCCGATCAGGGCCTTGCGCGGGTTGAGTTCGCTTGCCCCTGGCACTGCGCCAAGGCACAGGCCGATTATCGAGCCGGCGATGGCGGTAAAGATCATGGTGTGGAAGAAGGCGCCCGCGGAGGATCCGCCGTCGCCCATCATCGGTTCGTTGATGGCCCAGGCGAGCAAGCCGCCAATGGCGCCAGCGATGAACATGTGGAGCAGAAGCGAGCCGACCAGCGTCGGGACAAGGCCCTTCTTGCCCATCGGCGGGGCGAAGGCCCCGGGAGCGGCAGCGGCGGGGTACTGGCCGGGGCCAGGATAGGCCGCCGTCGGCGCGGGCTCGTCCGAAAGGTCGAGGAGGTCTTCGGTGTCGATCACGAGAGCGCCCGAGGAGGGCGTGAAGGCAGGCACCGGCTTGGCAGGCGGCAAGGCCTCGGCCTGGTCCTCTTCGAGGTCTTCAAGAGATATCTCTATCTCGTCATCGGGCGGGCGCGTCTGGTTGTCGTCCATGGGTAGGCCTCTACGCGTTTCGGAAGCCGGTTGCCGGTTGGCAACATGCAGCGGGGCAAGCGTCTGGCTGCCACCGCCGGCACTCCCCTTGCTGAGCTAGTTCGGCGGGAGGGGTACGCGCACCTGCCGGGCCAGAGTGGGAGGGTGTGTTCAAAAAGGTATGTGATGCCCCCCAGAATGATCGTGGGAGGGCTCTCCAGAGCCCGATCCGTGCGGACTGGGAGCCTGTCGGGCTCTGGAGAGCCCTCCCACAAGCGTTTCCCTAACACAACCGGAGGTCCCTGGCGCGCCATCTCGACCCGCCCAAACCCGCTGTACCCCGCATTTCACCACTTGCTGGGAATATCTACCTTCAGCAGGAGAAACCGCCCTTCATCACGAACCCTTCGAATCCAGTCCGTAATCCCGAAGGAGGTGCAGTTTCATGCCTACGGCGCGAGATGTGATGACGGTGGGAGTTGTCATGATTGACGGATCTGCTTCGGTGGCTGACGCGGTGAAGCTGATGAAGGAGAAGGGCGTGCGCGCGCTGATCGTGGACCGCCGCGACGATAACGACGCGTACGGTATCGTCACGCAGCGCGATATCGCTTACCATGTGCTGGCCCAGGGCATTGACCCCGCTGAGGTCAAAGTCCACGAGATCCACAGCAAGCCGCTGGTGGTCGTCAACCCGGACCTGGACGTCAAGTACGTCGCGCGCCTGATGGCCAACATGGGCCTATCTCGCGCCCCTGTCATCTTCGACAAGCAGATTCAGGGCATCGTCTCGGTCAGTGACCTGATCAACAAGGGCATGTAGACCGGTAACTGCCAGCGGCCGGCACTCCGCGGAGGGCCGCCTCGAACCAGGTCGTTCCCCCAACGGGCGCAAGCCGGCGGGGCTCATCGGGGCCGCAGACGCTGTGGGAGCGTCTGCGGCCCTGTACTTTGCTCTACTCTTGCGTTTCGCTCCGAGCCAGCGCGGGAACCATATGGATAGGCCTCGGTTGCATGTGAACCGTGAATGCCCCCCGGCGCGTCGCCACCTAGGCGTGCGGCGGTTACAGGAGGCCTCTCACTATGTCAATTATGGGCTGGATACTGCTTGGCGCCATTGCCGGCAGCCTTGCCTCTGTGCTCATGGGCGAGTCGCGCGGCTGCTTGACCAACACTCTTATCGGCATCGTCGGTGCGCTGCTCGGCGGCTTTCTCTTCTCCACCATCGGCCATGAGGCCATCACCGGCTTCAATTTCTGGAGCTTCTTCGTGGCCTTCATCGGCTCGGTGATCCTGGTGATGTTCTTCCGCGCCATCCGCAGTCCGGTCGTGTGACGGCAGAAACACTGTGACCTCAGCGAAAAGCGGCCTGGCAAGATATGCCGGGCCGCTTGAGTATGCCAATTCGGGTTGGGTGACCCGATGACGGTCATTCAGCCCCTCCCGCGATGCGTTCCATTCGCCCCCCGGGAAACGTCTCGCCCTCTCCCCACATTCACTTCCTCAGCCGTCCAAGCTGTGCCATCGTCCCCTCCGCCAAACTCCCGTCCTGATACACGCCCACGTTGAACGTCACCCCGCCGCCGTGCTGCCGGCAGTCATCCAGATACTCCTGCAACTCCTCATCCGGAAACCGCGGCCCACAGATTTCGCCCGGCTGCTCGAAGTGCCCCCAGGGGCAGTCCAGCCAGATCAGCGAGTGCCACTGCATGCCATCCTGCAGCGGGCCCTCCGGCCGCACCGCGAGCGTGTTGGCCTCCCCCGCCAGATAGTCCTGTAGCGGCGTTAGCGCCTCGTGCCGGACGTCATTGACGCCCATGTTCATCGCCACCAGCGCCTCCGGGTTGCCGGCCCGCGCCGCCGCAAACCAGCGCGGCAGGTCAAACCGGCTGTTGTCCCAGCCGCTGGTGCGCTTGTGTCTCTCGCCGGTCATGTCATAGCAGCTATCGAACCACCAGCCGTCGACAGCCCGCCCCCAGCCTCGCGCATAGGTGCTCACAACCTCCCTCCACCGCTCCATGAACACGCTCTTGTCGCGGCGGTCCAGGTCCCACCCAAAGGCCTCGCGGAAGGCATCGGACTCGTGGTCAATCTCGGTCTGGAAGTACACGATCAGATGCCGTCCCCGCGCCTGCAGCGCCGCCGACAGATCGGCCACCAGGTCTCGCTCGGAGCAGTGCCCCGGAAAGTAACGCTCCAGCGCAGCATTAGGCGCGCAGAAGTAGTCCCCGCAGTGACCCACGGTAAAGATCAGCCACGCCGCGCCAGCCTCGCACAGGCCGTCCACAAACCGCTCCACGGGGAAGTCAGCGACCCGCCGGTTCCAGTCCGGCTGGCCCGGCGCCACCCGTGGCTGCGTGCGCCATGTCCAATGCACCATGACCCCAAAGGGCCCCTCCTGCATCCAGGGAATAGCCGCCATCATGAACTCCTCAGCAACAGAAGATCATATGCCTTACCGTCCACGCTCACCCCGCCCCCAAACCGGTACTGCTCCACAAACCCCGCCTCGGAGAAAGCCGCCATCCGCTTCTCGTCGCATTCCGCCACACACGCATAGGCCGCGCCCTCGCCCGCCAGCCCCACGGTCTCACGCAGCAGCCGTGGTCCTTCGCTCAGATAATGCGGATGCAGCGCAAAATCAACCGTTACCGTCGTCTCTGCCGCAGCCCCCAGCCTGAGCGCAAACGCCCAGCCCACGATGCTCCCGTCCTCCGTCTGCAGCACGGTCACTATGCCGCGCCCATCCTCCACCATGTGCAGTGCGGCGATGAAGGTCGGGACCTGGCTGGCCAGCCTCACGAAATGCCACCGCTTGCGCGCCGCAATCCATCCCGGCGAGAAGTCAAGTAATCTGTCTATGTCATGCCGGTCGCCGATATGCCCCAGCCGCACCGTCGTCGGCCGCCCCGGCGCGAAGGTCCTGCTCTCCAGTTCCTCAAACGTCTCACCCTTCATCAGCGCCATTGGCCCCGAATCCGCAGTCGGCGGGATGAACTCAAACCCGAACCGGCGGTAGATGCGGCCCGCCTTCGCCCCGGCGCTGCACAGCAGGGCCCTGCCCTCGGGGTCCGCATTGAAGTGGTCCACCAGCACCCGGCACAGCTCGCTGGCGATGCCTTCACCCCGCCACTCCGGGTCGGTGTACACATGTCCGAAGTTCCCCACGCCGGTTCCTCCGCGCGGCAGGCCATACCACACGTGGCCCACGAAGCGCCCATCTACTTCACCGACGAAGTAGCGGTCAACGGAGTGGTCTACATATTGCCCGCGCACCCGCTGCTGGATGGCGCGCAGGCTGTCGTCGTGCTTGTGGCGCAGAAACTCCAGCAGGCGCTCGCCGAAGGCCTCCCCCGGCGGCTCCATCAGGTACATCGTCATCTCCCGGCCACTGCGCAAGGTAACGGTACCAAGCGTCGTAAGCATCAGCGCGCTCCCTGTACGACCAGTTTGACTCCGCGATAGATTCCTCCGGCATAGGCGCTGTCATGCACCCGTACCGCGATGGTGTTCTCTTCTCCCGGCCTTACGAGTTCCCTCGGCACCGTGACCGCGAACGGCTCCTCCCAGATCTCCCCGATGCTCTTTCCGGTTGACTTCACACTCCGCTCGCCGACGAACTGCCCGTTCACGTAGACCCACGCCTCCTCATCCACCCCGCTGAACTGCAGCGCGAGCTTCCCCTCGGGCAGCGTGGCGGGCAGCTTCACCCGTGCCCGGTACCACCCGTACCCGTCATAAGGCCCGATCTCGCTCTCCCAGGCCTGACCCACGCGGATTAGCTTCCACCCTGTGTCATCAAACTCGCGCGCGAACCACTGCTCGGCCACTCCCACATCCTTCGGGTCGGTCTGAAACGCCCACCGTTCCGGCAAAGCCGTGACCTCCGGCGCCTCATCCGCCACTACCCGCAGATACAGGCCCCAGGGGAAGCTATCGGTCGAAAGCTGGGTCTGGCTGAGCTTCACCACGATCAGGTTCGGCCCTGGCTTCAGCCGCACATCAACAACCTGCCGGTCCGGGCAGTCTGCGTTCAGCCCCGCCTTGTAGAAGACTTCCTCGCCATTGAGAAACACATGGAAGGGGAAGAAGCTGTCCAGCCGGATCTGCGCCGAGAGGGCTCGCGGCGCGGTGTAGGTCGTCGCCGCATACGCATACGAGAGAGTCCACGGGTCCTTACCCGGCTTCTTCGGTGCCAGCGCCTGCTCGAGGTTCAGAAACCCTCCGGGGCTCTTATAATCCCACCAGGCGACCCCACGCCCGTTCGCCAGCTTCACTGGCTCCAGGCTGCCCAGGGGCTCAAACGTCTCCCGCACCTTATCCGAGGTGTTGGCTGTGTTGTCAAACGGCCCCAGCAGCTTCCACTCCGTCACATAGCCCATCTGCTGCGGGAAGTTCTCGGCCAGCGCCTTCAGCCGCATGACCTTGGCCCGCGCGGGCGCGTCTTTCCCGTTCACCCAGTTCTTGGCCATCAGCGCCGCCAGGACCCGGTCCATCCGGTCGAACTCGCTCACGGACTTTGCATAGTCCTTGCCCTGCGCCGCCCACACGCCTCCGAGGTAGGCCTCCAGGTACTGCTGGGCCAGGTCTACCATCGCCACCCGCTGCTCGTACGGCGCCTTGCCGTCCGCCAGCCTCATCCCCTCGTCCAGCGCCACCCGCGCCCGCTTGATCTGCTCCGGCGTAAAGAGCCGGTGATAGTACGTCGTCCCCACCCCGATCATCTGCAGCCCCGGATGCGGCCGCTCCGTGGACTTCGCCATCTCGAGGTAGTGTCTCTCGAGCGCCCCTGCCGCCGGCCCGAAGAAGGCCCCGCACATGTCGTGCAGCACCGCTTCCGGCTTCTGGCTCGGGTCAACCTTCATCCGCAGCGGGATATACCGGTTCAGGTACGTCGCGGCCCCCGACGCCGGCAGCACTCCGCCGTCCGAGTAGCTCCCCATGACCCCCATCCCGCCCAGCATCGTCTTGAGCGACCGCCCCATGTCCAGGTAGATCGGGCAGGGCAGCCCGCCTGTCCACGAAATCGGGTCATACTCATACGCAAACACCCGCGGCGTCAGCTTCTGCCAGCGCGCCATGAAGCTATGGAAGTCCGAATGGGCGCACAGCTTCGTCGGCGTCAGGTGCAGCAGGCAGTAGTTCATCCGCGTGACCCCGATCACGACATTGTCGGCAGGCTTCTCGCGCACCGGCGGCTCGTCATGGCTCCAGTACGCATAGAACCCCACATACCGGTCAGGGAACTCGTCCTTGATCCCCGCCGCCACTGCGTTTACAAAGTGCAGCACCCGGTCGGTCACAACTGGCACCCCGCCGATGTATCGTCCCGGTGGGTCCAGTGCGCGGCACTTGTCGCACTCACAGAACTCCGGCCCGTCCTGCGGGTCCATCGGGAAGGCGACCCGCTCCTTGCCCCCACCGAGGTAGGCCTTGGCAACCTTGATCATCTCCGCCACTACTTCGGGGTTGCTGGTGCAAAGCTGCCGCGGCTGCCGCTTGCCGGCAATCAGCGAATACCACTCCGGATGCTTCTCAAAGTACTTCTCCGGCGGCAACGCGTAGAACCAGTAGTGCTGGGCCGTCAGCCAGTTGTGGAAGCCCCCCTGATTGCGCTCGAAGAAGTCCGCATAGGGCGTGCCGCTGCCGCACGGAGCCACCGCAAAGTTGCTCCGCGGTGCGAATTTCACAGTCCCCACTGGCAGCGTCAACCGCTGCACCCTTGGTATACACTCGCCCAACTCTCCCGGCATGACCCAGCGGCATCCCCAGGCATCGAGGATTGCATACAGCGCATTCTGCAGCCCCAGCCGCGTACAGGCCGTCAGCGTGATCCCCTGCGGCGTAACCTCCCGCCGCCAGCCCTGCCATACGGCACTGTCGAGCATGGTGGTGCCCGGCGGGGTGGGTTCGAGCACCATTCGTAGCGCCAGAGCGCCCTCAGGCCGCGCCTGGGGTTCCGCCGCCGCCGCCAGCCCCACCGTATTCCAGGCCGCCGGGTCGGGCAGGAAAGTGATCGCGTTCTGTTCGACGATCGCCTTCCCCTGTTGCGGTCCCTGCCGCCACCGCGGCAGCGCCCATCCCTCTGTCCCGTCCGCTGCCTCAAACCCCTCGGCAAACAGCACCCTGTCGCCGCTCATCACGCGCACATCATCAACCCGCATCCGGCATTCCCGACCCTTGGCAGCATAGCCGCTAACGAAAGCAGCCGTCTTCCCGCCCCACTTCGCGGGCCAGTCCGCCGCCCACGCCTGCGCCCCACCTGTGTCCGACACTCCCGGCTCCCGCTTGTCAGTACCCGCCTGGGTGGGGTCAAACCACTCGGTATAGACCCACTCCCCACCCGCAATCCGGTACCCGCCACGCACATCCTGCCCCCCGC
>JBDKRC010000205.1:0-6702 GCA_039683575.1 Armatimonadia bacterium
CGGGGGGTTCCGGCGCCCCCGCCCTACAGCCGGAATAGTCTCGCCCACAACTGACGCTCGGGAGGCCTCACATGCTAAAGCGACTCCGCACCATCTTCCGTTCGCTTTTCGGCTGGCTAATCCGCGGCGCTGAGAATCCGGAACTGATCCTGCGCCAGTACATGGACGACCTGCGCGACCAGATCCCCCGGATGAATGAGCAGGCCGCCCAGATCGTGAAGATCGAGAAAATGCTCGAAGAGCAGGTGGCCCGCCAACGCGCCAATGTGGCGGCCCTGCAGCCCAAGGTCGAGCAGGCGGTGAAGATGGGCCCAGCCTCCAAGCAGGCGGCCATCGCGCTGATCCAGGCGCTTGAGTCGGCGAAGAAGGAACTGGCGGAGACCGAGGCCCAGCTTGAGGCGGCGCGCGCCAACTCCAAAAAGACTCTGGAGATGCGCGTGGCCTATGAGCGGCGCATCCGCGAGCAGATGAACGAGGCGCTGCGCCAGATCAGCCGGGCCAAGCGGGCCGAGATGGAGAAGCAGATGGCCTCGCTGATGACCAGCTTTGGCGTCGGCGACACCCAGGACACGCTCGACCGCATGACGCAGCGGATTGACGAGCAACTGGCCGAGGCCCGCGCCCGCACCGAAGTCGCCGCCACGGACATTGAGTCACAGATGGCCGAGGTTGAAGTCGCCACCGAGCAGGCAGCGGCGGAGAACCTCTACACCGAGTACCAGCGTCAACTTGGCCTGGCGCCAGAAACTGAGCCGCCGGCCCGCACCATGGATTCCTTCCCGGTCGAGCAGGAGCAGCAGGCCCAGGCCACCGAGCAGCAGCCCGCGACGGAGGAGAACGTGCAGCAGTAGCAGCCTGACAGCACTATGACCAAACGCGAAACGCTTTTCCTTGCTTTCGTACTCGTGGCGGCGGCCATTGCGCTGCATGCCCTGCACTATCTGATCTTCGGCGACGCGCGCCACATCGCCATCTACCTGCTCGGGGACATCGCCTTCCTGCCCGTGGAAGTGCTCTTTGTCACGCTGGTCGTGGACCGCTTGCTCTCCGGACGTGAGCGTGCCGTGCGGCAGCACAAGATGAACATGGTCATCGGGGTGTTCTTCACCGAACTCGGCCGGCCGCTGCTGGCCACGCTCCGCAGCCTGACCACCGACGGGAAGGACCTCCTCAAGCGCCTGCAACTGGCGCCGCGGACGGGTGAGAAGGAGTTGCGTCAGGCTATCCATGAAGCGCACCATCTCTCGCTGGGCATTGCCTTGACGCCCGATGATATGCGGACCCTGAAGGACCTGGTCCATGCGCATCAGGGGTTGACGCTGCAGCTATTGGCCAACTCCACGCTCCTTGAGCACGAGGCCTTCACGGACGTGCTGTGGGCCGTGGCGCACCTGGAAGAGGAACTGATGGCGCGTCAGGACCTCGACCACCTGCCGGAAAGCGATGTGATCCACATCGAGGGCGACGTCCAGCGCGTCTACCGGCGCCTGCTGTCACAGTGGCTGGAGTATCTCCTGCATCTGCACAAGTTCTACCCGTACCTGTATTCCTTCGCCGTCAGGGCCGATCCGCTGCAGGAAGGCCTCAGTCCCGAGGTGGTTGAGCGTGTCTGATTCCCCTGATTGGGTGCAGGACATCAAGGACACCTTCACTTCCGCCGCGGCCTCGGTGTTTCTGCTCCACGGCGTGCGCGATGTCTTCCCCCATGGCGAGGGCTATCTGCCCCTGCATACCTACCTCCACCGCCTCTTCTGCCGCGACAAGCACGCGATCATCTACGACCTCGCCCAGGGCCTGACATTCCCCACACCCGAGGACGAGCGCAAGTACAAGTCCTTCCTCGACGTCCTGCGGCTGCGGTGGAAGGATGTGCCCGAGCCCGCGGCGACCTTCCGCCCCGAGATTGCGATCCCGATCCTCGAGGAGTTCCTGTTCACACGCGACGGCGCCGCGGTCATCATTGATTATGTGGACCGTCTCGCCCCGCAGGAAGAGCCGCACACGATGACCTTCGAGGAGCGCCGGCTGACCGCGACTCTGCGCCGCTGGGCGCAGGACCCGCGCCTGGGGCGGCGCAACAATTTCGTCTTTCTGCTCGCTGAGACCCTCGCGGAGGTCTCTGGTGACCTCTACGCTCGCGGCGGCGGAGCCCATGTCGTGGCGGTGCCTCTGGCGGATGACGCGGAGCGTCTTGCCTACGTGCAATACGCCCTGGCTCATCCTGAACTGCTGGTCCGCGAGGGTGGCACCTCAACGGCGCCGCTGCTGGAGATGACGCCGGAGGTGCTCGCCAGCCAGACCAATGGTCTCACGCGCCTGCAGGTGGGCAACATCCTGCGCGGGGCGGCACACAGCCGCCAGCAAGTGACGGTTGAGACCGTGGCGCGCAACAAGCGCACGGCCATCGAGACCGAGATCGGCGACCTAGTGGAGTTTACCGAACCCAAGTTGGGCCTCGAAGCCGTGGCGGGGGTGGACCTGCAGAAGGAACTCCTGCTCAAAACCGCCCAGGCCCTGCGCGAGGGCAAGACGGCGGTCGTCCCCAAGGGCATCCTGCTGCTGGGACCGCCGGGGTGTGGCAAGACCTTCACGATGGAGTGCTTTGCCCACGACTGTGGCATCCCGTTTCTGCAGCTCAAGAACGTCTTCAGCAAGTACGTGGGCTCGACCGAGTCCAACCTCGAGAAGCTGTTCCACTACCTCCACGCCCTCGCCCCGGTCTTCGTCTTCATTGACGAGTTCGACCAGTCATATGGCAAGCGGGTGGAGTCCGACAACGACAGCGGGGTCTCGCGACGCGTGTTCGGGATGTTCAACTCGTTCCTGTCGGACGAGTCCAACCAGGGGCGGGTCCTGTTCGGCGCTGCGACCAACCGCCCGGATCTCGTGGACCCCTCGACCCTCCGCGCCGGGCGGTTCGACCTCAAGCTCCCGTTCCTGCTCCCCAACGCAACCGCGCGGGAGGCGATTTTCGGGGTGACCTTCGAGACCCTCAAGGTGCCACAGGGCGACCTCGATCTCAAGACCTTCGCGGAGAGGACGGAGGGGTATTCGGGGGCGGACCTGAAGGAGCTGATCCGAGTAGCGCAACGGCGGGCGGTGTTCGGGGGAGGCGAGATGGTAACTGAGGATGATCTGCGTTACGCGCTGGAGGACTATCTCCCGCCCAGTGCCGCGCGCCAGGATGAGATACGGCTGATGGAACTGCTCGCGGTGACGAACTGTACCTCGCGGTCACTGTTGCCGGAGACGTACGTCAAGGGCCTCACCGACGGGACGATAAAGGCCGAACTGGAACGCCTGCAGAGCTGGTAGTCAGGAGGGGGCAGACGGCAGGACGAACCCAATCTCCGCCCCACCACCTTCACGATTGCTCGCGAAGACCTCTCCCCCATGCTTGATGACGATCTCCTTGGCGATAGCCAGCCCCAGTCCCGCGCCCGGATCGGTCCTGCGACGGGCTGGGTCCACCTTGTGAAAACGATCCCAAATGCGCGCCAGGTCATCCGGCGGGATGCCGGGCCCCTCGTCGGCCACCGCAAAGCGCACCCCCTGCGCTCCTGCACTCATGCTGACCGTTAGCAGCCCGCCTTCGGGGCTGAAGCGGATCGCGTTGTCGAGCAGGTTCGTCAGCACCTGTGCCAGCCGCTCGCTATCCATCGCGACCGGCGGCACTTCCCCCGCCTCAACCTCCACCCGCAGCTTCTTCTGCACCAGTCGCGGCTGCATCGCGGCTATGACCCGTTCGGCCAGAGTCCGCAGGTCTCCCGGCGTCAGTTGAAACTCCAGCACCCCCGCCTGCAGGCGCGATAGCTGCAGCAAATCATCAACCAGCCGCGACATCCGCAGCGCCTCGGCCTCCGCGGTTTGCAGGCAATGCTGGCGCTCTTCATCCGTCGTCGCCGTGCCGTCCAGGAGCGCCTGCAGGAACCCCTGTACCGCCGTCAGCGGCGCCCGTAGCTCGTGCGAGGCATTGGCCACGAACTCCCGCCGCAACTCATCCAGTGACGCGAGGCTCTCGGCCATGTGGTTCATGCTGGCCGCCAGCGAACGAACTTCGCGCGGCCCGCGTTCGGGGACCTTGATGGAGAAGTCGCCATCGGCCAACCGCCGCGCCGCGCCGGCCATTGCCACCAGCGGCGCCGATACTGCGCGCGCCGACACATACGCGAGGGCCAGCGCCAGCACCACCGCCAGTAGCGCGGCCAGCGTCGTGACCATCCTCTGGGCGCGGATGATCTGCGGCAGTCCCGTCAGCGGCTTGGTGACTGTCAGCACCCCACCGGGCTGCTGCAGTTCCACCATGGCCCTAACGCGCGGAGGCTCGCCTGGGCGCTCTCGCTGAACGCGGCCGAAGCTCGTCGTGCCAAGGTCCAGATGCACATCGCCGCCGATGACTTCGGCGGAGGTGGAGATAAGCACTTCCAGGCTGCGGGTATCGCGGGAGGTGGACAAAAGACCTTCAGCCGCACGCGCCAGCCCCTCGGCAGCGGCATGCAGGCGCTGCTGCTCGGTCCGTACATAGACCGCGCGGAACAGTGGCGGGGAGAGCGCGGTAACCAGCAACACCGCGCCGAGGCTCACGAGCAGATGGGACAGCGTCAGCCGCCCCAGAAGGGAACGCATGTCAAGCCCCTGTCGTCCGGAGGGGCCGAGCTTCAGCCGGCCCGCCGTTATCTACGATACGTTACACTTGCGCCAGACCGTGGGCCGGCTAAAGCTCGGCCCCTCCCTCAGAGGGCACAAACCGGTACCCGATGCCCCACACGGTCTCGATGCTGCACGCCGTCAGGCCCGCGTCGCGCAGCTTCTGCCGCGCCCGCTTGAGGTGCGTGTCAACCGTCCGGTAGTCGCCATAGTCCTCATCATAGCCCCATATCGTGGTCATGATATCGGATCGCGGGAACACCTGGCGGGGCTTGGTGGCGAGCAGGTATACGATGTCAAACTCATGCGGTGTCAGTGCCACCGGCTTGCCATCGACGGTCGCCTCGCGGGTGTTGGGGTCAATGCGGAACTGCGGGAAGCTCAGCGGGGGGCGTTCCTGCTTCGGCGGAGCCTGCCGCGCCCGCCGGAGCACCGCCTTCACCCGGGCCACGACCTCGCGCGCGTTGAAGGGCTTGGTGATATAGTCATCCGCGCCCATCTCCAGCCCGATGATTGGCTCCACCTCATCATCGCGGGCGGTGAGGAAAATGACGGGGATCGGCTGCTGCGCGTGGATCGCGCGGCAGACCTCGTAGCCGTCCTGGCCAGGGAGCATGATGTCGAGAATGACGAGGTCCGGCGCTCGCTCGGCCACAGCCGCCAGCGCCTCCGCACCATCCGCTGCCGTCCGCACCTCAAATTCGGCCTTCTTGAGGTACATTGTCAGCAGCTCGCGAACGCTCTGGTCGTCATCCACGATGAGAATCTCGGGCATAGCCGTCAGGCTCCTTTATGGGCCGGAAATGTGTCCAATGGGTGTGAGGCGCCTGTATAGGCAAACAAAGCGGGCGCCGCGCCTGGTTCCCCCTCATCTCTTCAGCGTCGCCTCCAACACCACGTCCTCGACCTCCGCCAGCCCCTCATTCTCCAAGGTCACCCTGGCAAATGCGCTCCTGCATGGGAAGCTGAAACTCGCCTGTGCGGTCTCCCCCGCCTTCAGCCCCATCCGGAACGTCTCTCCTGCCACCGTGTCATAGCGCCTGCCGTCCGGGCTATAGAAGACACCCAGGGCGAGGTTAGCGGTCTCACTACCGGCGTTACCGGCCTCACAGGTAAGTGTGCAGGTGGACACCTTCCCCACTGCCAGCGCAGGGCATTCGTCCACCGTAGTGGCGTGACCCGCCGGCAGGCTCTCCCGCTGCAGCAGCGGCATCGTCAGCGCGAAGTGGCCCGCTGGTGCGAGCACCTGCACCCCCAGGTCTTCCTTGATCAACTCGGATTCATAGCGCAGCGTGTGGTACAGGTATACGAAAGGCGGCTCGAGCAGCGTATGCACCTCGGCGAAAGCCGCCGCGCCAGGGTTGCCTTCCCTTGGCGCTACGGGGTTGCCGGGGTGCTTGTGAAAAGTCACACCATCTTCGCTCCACGCATACCCGATGCTCTCCCGGGACGCGAGCCGCGGCTTGTGCAGCTTCGCCCCACCGTAGAACATGTGGTAGAGCCCGCCCTGGTGGATCACTTTCGCCTCGGAGAAGCCCCCATCGTCCCACTCTCCCCATTCCCCCTGCCGGAGCACCGGGTCGCGCTCGCCGGGCGACCATGTGCCCTCAGGGGCCTCGGCAATGGCGCGGGCCATCGGGCCGTAGTCTTCGCCAGTGGAGCCAATCGGGTGCTCCGCGTATAGAACATACTGGCCACCCACCAGCACGACGCTGCCCACGTAGCCAAAGTCAACCAGCACCGGATTCCTGGGGTGCTTCGTCCAGGGCCCCAACGGGTTGTCGGCGGTCGCAAGGCCAATGCTCCACTTCGGGCAGCTTTCCCCGCGGCCCGAGTACCACATCAGGTAGCGGTCGGTCCCCTCTTTGAGCACCGAGGCGCAGGCTACGCCCAGATCATCCCACTCCCCCGGCTCCCCCAGCGACAATAGCGGCTCGTCCACTGGCCGCGTGAACGGCCCCAGCGGCCCCGGCGCCGTGACCACCCCGATCTGATACCCAGTAGCGTGAGAGGTGGCGTGGTAGTACAGATAGTACGTATCTAGGTCCCTAAGAA